>JBDSDS010000242.1:0-28627 GCA_039920445.1 Chloroflexia bacterium | reverse complement strand
GGCCTCGACCTCGACAAGGCGACCGAGCGCAAAGTAGAGGGCCTTTTCTTCCGAGAGGACTTCCGCCGCGTCTACCTGGAAGATGTTGGAAGGATTGATTATGCGAACGATGTCGAGCAGCTTTATGCAAAGGATTACCTGTCGCAATTGAATATTGAAGCGGTTCGAGATGGTGAGGGCTATAGCCGTATCGCGGTTGACTACGCGCACTCCTCGCCCAGCTTCATCCTGCCCGCTCTGCTCGGCAAGCTGCATGCAGACGTGGTGGCTATCAACGCTGTGGTACAGGAGCAGCAGCTTTACCAGACGCCAGAGCAATTCGAGAAGGCAATGGAGCGGCTGGGCGCGATAACCAAGACGCTACAGGCAGGCTTCGGGGTGCGCCTCGATACGGCTGGCGAGCGCATATACTTCGTTGACGAGCAAGGCCAGCAAGTAACAGGCATGACGGCCCTCGCGGTGGTGTGCGACCTCGCGCTGTCGCAGGCGAACGAAGATGCCAAATCCCAGGCGCAGAATGAGGACTCCGTTGATGGCGACTCCACTAATCCAAAACCCAAAACCCAAAACCCAAAATCGATAGTGGTGCCTGTGTACGCCCCGTCGATATTCGAGGAAATAGCAAAGAAGCACGGCGCGGAGATCGTGCGCACCCGCTTCAACTCCTATGCGCTCATGTCGGCGGCGCTCAAGCAGGGAGTGGTGGTAGCGGGCGATGGGCAGGGGTCGTTTATCTTCCCGCCTTTCCAACCGACCGCAGATGGCCTGTTCGCCATAGCCAAGCTTATGGAGCTGACGGCGCTTTCCAAGACCAGATTTACGCAGGCCATCGAGAACCTGCCCAGATACGCAATGGCTTCCACGCGAGTGCCGTGCCGGTGGGAAGACAAGGGCCGCGTGATGCGTATCCTGAACGAGCAGTACCGCGATAACACAGCCAAGCAGGTTGACGGCGTGAAGATCAACCTCGGCAATGGCGAGTGGGCGCTTATCCTGCCAGATGCCGACCGCCCTCTCTTCCACGTCATAGCCGAAGCCGACACGGATGCGGAAGCAAGGCAGTTGGTGGACAAGTATTCGGGGTTAGTGCAGGGGTTGCAGTAGCCATATGGAGGATGTATCTTGATTAGGAAGGGCACAAAGATGGCATTATCAATTACAAAGGAAACAATACCGCTAAAGATGGATACAGGCGGGTCTCTACGTGTTGGTGGCACACGGGTAACTCTCAACACAGTTGTAGGGGCCTTCAAAGAAGGTGCGACCGCTGAAGAGATTATGCAGCAATACCCTTCGCTCAAGTTGGCCGACATCTACTTTGCAATAGGATATTATTTACGGCGACGGGAGGAGGTCGAAGCGTACCTGAGTGAGCGAGAGGCACGGGCGGACGCCGCAAGAAGACGATATGCTTCCCCTGTTGACCTGCAGGAGTTGCGCGAGCGCCTGATCGCCCGTGAGAGCCGGTAGTTGCCTCAATTCCTGGCTGATGAGAACTTCAACAATGACATACTTAGAACGCCTAACAAAACCTTCAACGACATTCTCTATAGGGGCAGGCCCCGTGCCTGCCCAGGCTGAATGCATACCCAAAAGGGCATGCCCCCGCGCCTGCCCCTACAGGTTTTGTTAGGCGTTCTTAGAGGCTTGTTGCGCCAGATGCCGAATTTAGACATCCTTCGGGCTCAAGATGTGGGTTTGAGCGGCGTGGGTGATCCGGAGGTGCTTGAGTGGGCCGCGCAAGGGGACAGAATACTACTCACGCACGATGTGACAACAATGGCTGGTTATGCATACCAGCGCGTTCGTACAAACAAGCCGATGTCGGGCGTCCTGGAGGTGAGTCGCTCTGTTCGGATTGGACCAGCTATAGATGCTATACTCCTGATGATAGCTGCCAGCTTTGAAAGCGAGTGGCAGGGACAAGTACGCTATTTGTCCCTGCTATAGACTTAGATTTACCGCTCTATTTGCGCCTACTATAGATCAGCCGCAGCCTCATCAGCAGGGTACGCCCCTTGGGAATTACGTGGCTCTATATCCTTTAAGGCCTCCTGTATGCGTTGTGTCAATCCACACTCGTCCATACTCCGAGAAAGCTTATCTCGGAGTATATCTTCAGCTTCGATATTTCCCATTATAGTGAGTGCCCGGACTGCAGCTCGATTGGGTAGGGGATCAGAGGCTTCGAGTGCCTCAATGATAGAGGGCAATACTGATTGTATACTCTTCGCATCAAGTGTGTTAGTAACTACCTCAATAGCCGATAAAGCTCGCTTTATGAGTTTTCTTACGCTTTCAGAATCTGTTTCATTGTTCAGGGCGTCCTGCAAAGCTGCCTTTGCTTCTACAACACCGAGGCTGCCAAGAGATATGGTAGCTGATCCACGTAGATCGGGATCTGCAAGTGCTTCAATGAGCTTCGGAATTGCGGGCCGGTATCCCACAGCACCTAAAGCATAAGCCAGCAGATTTTCACTACACTTTGTCGGTCCACAGAACTGCTCAAATAGTACTGGGCCAGCGCGAGGATCACCGATATTTCCCAATGCTTCCGCAGCCTCTGTACATACCCTTCCGTCTGGGTCGTGAAGACAGTCAATAAGCACTGGCACGGCTTCGATAGCACAGCGCCTACCTAATCCATAGCACAGAACAGCGCGCACATCAGGGTGATCTGTTTCCGCTAGAACAGCTATGATCTCTGCTGTTTTAGCCCGTTTTACCAAACGCTCCACGCCTCCCCAGTCTTTCTCATCTTCGGATTCTTGGAGTTCGAAGATGCTCTGGGCGCTGAACTTCATTGTTTTCCATCTTGGTGCTTTACTCATACCATCACTTCCTGTCCTTAGAGTCCGATGTTGCTTCCTCAGTGGGCAAAATTTTTGCTAACCCCTAATCCATCACATCCTCGTCATCCGGCCCCGCATCCCCTTCCAACCCTATAGCCATGAGATACCCTCTCGCTCTTTCTGCCAGGGGATATTTGGCGACCAGCTTCCAGAACCTCGCCGAGTGGTTGGCTTCTACCAGATGGGATAGCTCGTGAACCAGCACGTAGTCGAGCACCCACAATGGTAGTGTCGCAACACGGTCGGAGATGCGTATCGTTGCCGTCGCGGGTGTACACGAGCCGTAGCGCTTTTCCTGGTTGGAGACCCACTTTATCTCCCGTACCTGTAGCCTGCCGCCGAAGTATTTCTCGTTGAGGTCTGCCGCCCGGCGCTTGAGGTTGGGCAGCTTTCCCTCACCGACTGCACGCCGCCTTTCCTTCTTCAACACTCGAGGAACGAGCTTATCGACCAGGTCGCGCTCCTCTTCGGGCGAGAGGTTGGCAGGTACGCGGATAACAAGCTTGCCATCCACCATGCGGGCGGTGGCGGTCCTGGTGCGGTTGGGCGAGCGGATTATCTCGATGGGGGGATTAGAGGGCACTTAGCTTTTATTAGACTCGCTGGGGTTGTGGCGTATGCTCTTCTCGCAGGTCGAGGGCATCTCCGATAGCCAGGCCAAACATGCAGCCCCTGTACTGTGTAACGATAGGTCTATTCATCTAAATCACTTTGTCGGAAACATGGCCCATACAAACGACTGCACATCGATCATGTCGCGCGCTCCAAGGGGAGCAAGCTCGTCCAGCAGGGCGGCAGCCAGCCGCCGTATCTCGGTGTACTTGGCTGCGGTAGGTTGAGTTTGCCACTCGATCTTGCTGCGTAGAGCGCTTAGGAGTTTCTTGAAAGGTTCGGGCTTGACGAAGATATGCATGGTCGGGTCGTGCATCATCAGGAAGTAAGTGGCCGTAGGCTATACGCTCGGTTTGTCTCTGGCGAGGACATCTACCCAGGCCTCGAATCGAGGGCCAAAAGAGCCTGTGCCGTAGAGCAGATTATAAAGGGTTCTCACCAGCTCTTCCGCAGGCGCGTTAGTTATGGACAGCATATCAAACTTGTTGAGGAGGTTATTTGCTATGCCGTCGAAGGTGCCGGAGCAGGCTCGTTTATCTCGGTCTTGGCCTCTTCAAAGTGCCCTTCGTCTTTGAATTTGTCGAGGCGCGGTTGGGCGAGCAGTTCCTGAACCCATTGCTGGGCCTTGCGCTTATAGGCAGGCTCCTCTTCGACGAACTTGGGGTTATCGAAAGTGGCATAGGTCAACTTGAAGCGCGCCATTATAGCGGCGAGTGCATACGGTTTATAGAGTTGGTCAACCATGGGCTGTGGCGAGTTCATATTGTGCTCCTCCTGCTTGTGACCGCGTCGCTAACTTTCAGGTGTAGGGCCACTTTGATCAGATTCTTGCGGTAGGTCATGGGTGCTGGTCCTTTCTACTGTGTCATGCGGGCAGCAAGCGCTTTAAGTATCTCTGCAATCGACAGCCGTTCCTTCTGCATACGGCGTATCTCCCTGGCACACTCTACCATCACGGGATCGCATAAAGAGTAGCTACCCCATTCAGAGTGCAGGCGATGAGGTAAGCAACAACTTCCAACGCGAGAATGTCCCTTAGCACATAGGAACGGAAGGCGTATATTTAGGAAACTCAGGTCATATCAAGCTGGACATCTCTCCGTGCTCACGGCCCTGGGGCATTCAACGGCAGGGTAATGGTAAAGGTGGAGCCTTCCCCCACCTCGCTCTCCACCTCTATCGTACCCCCATGCTGCTCGACGGTGTGGCGGGCACTCGCCAACCCTATTCCGGCGCCACTTATCTTGCCGGAGACATTTCCCGCCCGGCGGAACCATTCGAAAATGTACGGGAGGTCTTCGGCTGAAATCCCTAGCCCTTTGTCCCTTACTGTAATCACAGCTCTCCGACCTGATATACCCTCGACCTGCGATACACTCACCTCAATCTCGCCACCCTGAGGACTGTACTTGATAGCATTGGAGAGGATATTCTCGACTACCCTCTCCAACCTGTTGGCATCCCAGACGCCTGTTAGCCTCCCTTGATTTGCGATAAAGCGAATCTGATGCAACTCCGTGGTCCCCTGGCGATCTACGACAATCCGGCGCATAAGCCCCACCAAATCGACCACCTTACGCTGCAACGAGAGTTGCTGTCCCGACTGGACGCCCGCGAAATCCATCAGGTCGTCGAGCACGAGGTTCATCCTGTTCACCGTCTCATCGATCCTCGACAGTCCATCATTCAAGCGCTCTATCCTCGGCACGGTCGAGTTCTTGATATGGCGCTGCAATAACTGCGTGTTGCCTTTGATTATCGCAAGAGGGTTCTTCAGGTCGTGCGACACCACCGACAGGAAGAGGTCACGGCTGCGTACTGCTTCTTCCGCATCGGCCCGCGCCTGTCTCTCTCTCGCCAGAAGTTCGTCTCGCTCCTCCTCCAATCGCACGCGCTCGGTTATATCGCGGATGATAGAGAGCATGGCGGTTCTACGACCATCCTCCTGTATGAAACCGATTCGGGACTCGACGATACGTACCGTGCCATCAGCCCGGCGGACAACAGTTTCGAAGGCATATACATCATCGACACTCTGGAAGATCTGCTTGTATCGCTCCACAACTGAGGCTTGTTCTTCAGGAGAAAATATGATTGCAAAGCATTCGCCTATTACCTGTTCAGCCGAATATCCGTATAGTTGATAATAGGCAAGGTTAGCCGCCAGTACCACACCTTCGGAGTCACTAAGAGACATCGCGTCGGCCGAATGCTCCCACACGGCTAGAAGCCGCGTATCATTCCGACTGAGCATGTCTCGCACGTGCTTATGCTCGGCCTCAGAGTGTGCCATCTATAATATGCCTCCGAAGTCATAGTGCAGCCAGATCATCACTGGTACTCTATATTATAACTGAACGAGGGGAATTCGGTATAACTGTCTCACGGGAATGCTAGCCCGATTTTCCTATCTCCAGAGGGCGCATTTCTCTAATATTTTTGGTAATATTATAGTAGCCGCTTATATATAGGGAGCGGGGCAGACATCGGGAATTACGAATTACGAATTACGGGGAAGCAAATCAATTCGTAATTCGTAATTCGTAGTGTGAGAAAGGGTATACGAATGCGCGTGATAGTACGGCTTTTCTTAGCCCTGGTCTTTTTGTTGCTTTCGACCGCAGGTCCCTCTCCTCTGGGGTTGGCACAGGCGCAGGGAACCCCCGAGTCTCGCTATTTCCCTGAGACCAAGCAGAGTGTCAAGGGCTGGTTCTGGAAGTACTGGCAAGAGCATGGCGGCCTGGCTCAGCAGGGTTATCCTATATCAGGTGAGATACAGGAACGGAGCGAGATCAACGGTAAGACTTACCTGGTACAGTACTTTGAGCGAGCAGTGTTTGAGCTGCATACTGAGAACCAACCGCCCTATAATGTCTTGCTCTCACTCGTCGGGGTGACACGCTACAAGGAAAAATATCCCGCGGGCGCGCCTAACCAGAAGGCCAATAGCGATCCCGGCACCGCGCTCTTTCCGCAAACCGGCAAGAAAGTAGGTGGGGCATTCCTGGCGTACTGGAAGACAGGCGGCAGCGTCGCCCAGCAGGGCTACCCGATCTCGGATGAGTTCCAGGAGAAAAGCGACCTCGACAGTAAGACTTATACTGTCCAGTATTTCGAGCGCGCAGTGTTCGAGTTCCACCCTGACAACAAGCCGCCTTATAACGTGCTTCTGTCCCAGCTTGGCACTTTCCGCCACAAGGCGAAGTATGCCCAGGCGGGAGGCGCTCCACCTCCACCCGCGCCGCCACCTCCTGCGCCTGCTCCTTTCCCTACCGCTTCCGGTCCTCTACGCGATTGGATTACGCCCGTAAATGTATCGAACAACCCTATGTATGACAACAACCCATCTATTGCTGCTTCTCCCATCAACGGAGGGATGACTATAGCCTGGGAGCAGCGCGATGACCCGACCGACAGCAACTTCATCCGCGTGTCCAGCATCAATTCGCCTGCCGACCCCTTCCGCTCGATAAAACTACGTAGCACTGTTTTCAAGGGCGCGGGTGGGGTCAAGGTCAGGCATGACTCGTTAGGCCGCCGCCACTTGATCTGGTGGGAGCAGCCCGCCGATGTGGTGTGTGATTATTACGCCCGTATCGAGGTGGATGGAAGCGTGTCGCCTGTGGAAACGGTGCCCAATACGTGCGGCAGGGGGCTGAAGAGCACGGCACTTGCTATTGGGCCGGACAACAGTGTGCATGTGCTGTTTGGCGAGAATAACATCAATGTGCTCTATTACCAGAGGGTTGAGAATGGCACATGGACGGTGCAGGGTGAGTCTATTGTCTCGTCGGGCGCGCCTACATCAGTAGCGTTGGAGGTTGGGACGCAGGGCACAGTGATGGCCGCATACAGGGCCGCGGGGCCAGGCGGCAACACGGATGTTTATGCCGCCCACCGCAAGGGGCCAAACTCGTGGGAGGTGCAGAATGTATCCTCGGACTGTTGCGACGGCTGCCCCGGCAATACCAGAACTTACCTTCCCGCGCTTGCGGCTGATCCATCGGGCAGCGGCGGTATACGCATGAGTTGGTCAGACGAACAGTGCGACCCTCGCGCCGATCCGAGGCTCACGGACCTCTATTACCGCGAATGGTTGCCTGGTAGGGGCTGGTTTAGCGGGCTGGCGCGGATAGTGCGCGATACAGGTGAAACATACACCAGCGCCATGGTGGTTGATATGTCGGGTACGGCTCATATAGTGTACGAGAGTGATAGTTATGTAGGGAGGCGGGGCAACTATCGCATCTCCTACATAAGCGGCTCAGGCAGCACATTCAGCGTACCCACCGTGCCGTTCGCGGACTGGGGAGTGGGCAGTGGCTGGCAGAAAGCGCCCACCATAGACTACAGTCGGGGCTGGCTGCACATAGCCTTCAACACCGACCGCGACGGCAACAAAGAGGTCTATTATTCGAACAAGCAGGTCGGGCGGTAGACTTCCATCGGTAACTATAGGTTATTGCCTTCAGAGAGGAAGTCCACCAGGGCGTCCGCTACCAGGTGTGGCTTCTCTTCGGGAACCCAGTGGCCGCTCTCCTCTACCCGCTCGACGTGCAGGTTGGACACGTATGGCTCTAGGCCCTCAATCAGTTCGGGAACCAGCGCGAAGTCTTTCATGCCCCAGATGAGGAGCGTCGGGAGACTGATAGGGAGGGTAGCCTGGGGCATCAGGCTAGGGGCTTGGCGAACGGCGGCGCGGTAGTAGTTGAGCATGGCGGTGGCTGCGCCTGGCTGAGAAACAGCGTTCTCGTATACGTCTAGCGCTTCATCGTTGAATGTGCCCGGCGAGGGCGCGGATGAGAGTAAACTGCGGCGCAGCGTCAGCCGTAGTACCGCTTCTGCTATGACCGGGAGTTGGAAGGCTAAAACGTACCAACTTCGCAACGCCTGCTTGGACCGGCGAAGTTCTCGCTGAAAGGCTGCAGGGTGGGGCGCGTTGATCACCGCCAGCCTGTTTATGCGGTTGGCATGGTGCGCGCCCATATACCATGCGGCGCTGCCACCCCAGTCGTGGCCCACTATATGAGCCTTCTCCTCCCCCAGGGCGCCAATTAGCCCGACTATATCCGCGCTCACTTTTTCGATGTTATAGGAGGATACGCCGCTGGGCTTACTGCTCTCGTTATAGCCACGCATGTCGGGCGCGACCACGTGGAAATGCTGCGCCAGCCGGGGCATGACATTGCGCCACGCATACCAACATTGGGGGAAGCCGTGCAGCAGTACGACTAGAGGCCCACTGCCCATCTCGGCATAATGAAGCCGTACCCCGTCGAGATCGGCGTGACCATGTATCCAGGGACCCGAATGCGCGGCAGCATTGGCACGAGCAGTCACACCAGGGTCTGCGGGGGCATATGCTACACGGCGCGCTGCATAAAAGATTCCCGCCCCGGAGACTAGTGCGATTGCCAGGTTGGAATGTCTGGGTAGTGTTGGCATATATCTTTACTCCTGATGGAACTATTAGCCATGAACATGAACGGAGTCACAGAGGGCACAAAGGACTCAGGAAGCACGGAGGGTATTATGGGTTTTGTAATGTAGATGATTGACGACTACTAACCCCCATGCCCTAAATCCCTCTGCGTTCTCTGCTTCCTTTGCGCCTTTGCGTTTCAAAACAAATTAAAACTCTTGTCGCTCTTGGCGATCCCGTAATCACGTCTCACGCAGCTAGTATCACCGACCGGAGGGTGTCTATCTCCTGGCGGATGCGGGCGATGTCACGGGCCGATATGTTCTGGTGGATAGGGTCGCCATCGTGCATGCGATGCTTGCGGAAGGCAAGCTCGGTTGCCAGGTCGAAGAACCTACCGGTCTGCCGCCAGCGCTTGAAGCCCCAGGAGGTCAGAGTCTTCCATCTTGCTCCCCATCGCCTGCGGCCTGATATGAGGATGTCGTACTCATCGTGGGTGAAGCGTCCGAGTTTCACCTCCTCCAGCAGGGTTTCGCGTATAATGCGGCCCTCCCGCACACTCGAGCCTATCGCCACCCCCAGGATGAGCAGAACACCCCCGTAATCGCTGACCAGCGCGCCGAGGCAGACCCCTAGCACAAGCCCGCTGTTGCTCTCATCGTTCGAGAGTAGCCCCACTGCACTTACCAGGGCGTTATGCAGTCCGTGGAATATCATAGCCACGCCTAGCCCAAGCGAAGGTACAAGCCCTTTCTGCCACCCTACGCGAAGAGAACGCGCCAGGCCGAGCGCTGCCCCGGTGAAGGCCGTGAACATACTGTGGTTCAGACCGAATATACCCGCCCGCAAGACCCATAGCATGATCATTTCGTCTACGCTCGCAGCCGAGGAGAAATAAAGCACGTTTTCGACAAAGGCGAATCCAAGCCCAACCATCGCGCCGTATATCACGCCGTCAAGCACGTTATCGAACTCGCGCTTATAGGCGATGAACAGGACGACAAGGATGATCGCCTTGACCGCCTCTTCCACGATAGGCGCGACGAGGCTGGCGGTCGTGATATCCCGTTCGGCGTCGCCCGGTATGAATTGCTGGAGCGGTATGTCGAGGCCAATCTCCAGGATGAGGGCCAGGATGATGGCGGGCAGCGCGCCCCACACGAACGCCACCAGCAAGAGAGGCACCGGCTCTTTCTCATACCTGTCGAGCCACCATATCATCAGGGCATAGATGATGGTCGGCACGAAGGCAAGCATGGCTGCCAGTATGAGTAGTGACGTGAAGTCCATAGCGCGGGCGACCTCGCGGGGTGAATATCGGTACGAGTATGCGGAATTGTACAACGGGGCTGCGTGGGGGCGCAACCCTGCGGGAATTACGAATTACGGATGAAACGCAAAGACGCAAAGGTAGCAGAGAACGCAAAGTTATTCTTGGTTTAGTTTGGAGTTGGCATCTGATATCTAGTTCGTAATTTGACACCCTTAACACCCAGGAATATAATGGCAGGCAGACTAGACAGGGCAGGGTGAGAGATTATTGGCCTATCGCATATTAACAATAGCCCCAACTTCCTTCTTCTCGGATTATGGGGCGCACGTGCGTATACTGGAGGAGATCACCCACCTCCAGGGGCGCGGGCATGACATCCTCGTCTGCACTTACCATACAGGCAATAACGTACCCGGCATAAAGATAAGGCGGTCGCTCGATGTGCCCTGGAATCAGGGCGTTATGGTCGGCTCATCGCGGCACAAGCTCTATTTCGACGTGGCGCTTGCTCTTACCGTGCAACGGGTGGCTGCCACGTTCAAGCCCGACATAGTTCATGCCCACCTGCACGAAGGGGCGCTTCTCGGCTGGACTGTACGTCAGACGCGGGGCGTGCCTCTCGTGTTCGATTACCAGGGAAGCCTCACCGCCGAGATGCTTGACCACCACTTTATCGGCGAGCGGTCGCCCTTTCTTCCACCGCTGCGTTTGATCGAGTCACGCATCGACCGCTCGTCGGATGCGGTGATTACATCATCACATAACGCCGAGGCAGGGCTGAGGGCGCGTACAGGCGACCGCTCAAGGCGCATTTCCACTGTGATAGACGCCGTGAATACGAAGACGTTTGCTCCTCCGCGAACGAGCATGGAGCACAACGCATCCCGGGCCCTGAAGAAATCGTTTGGCATACCGGCGGAGCGGAGTGTCGTAGCGTACATCGGCTTGCTTGCGCCTTATCAGGGCACCGACCTGCTTCTCGAAGCAGCCTCGATACTGGTCAATGAGTGGGGTCGCACGGACGCGCATTTCCTCATCATGGGCTTCCCCGGCGTCGACAGCTACCGCGCCCAGGCAGACAGGCTTGGCTTGAACGGCTACGTTAGCTTTCCCGGTAGAATACCCTATGCGGACGTGCCCAGATACCTTGCGGTGGGAGATGTGGCGGTCGCGCCCAAACTGTCTACCACCGAGGGCGCGGGCAAGATCGGCAATTACATGGCGATGGGTCTGCCGGTAGTTACGTTCGAGACGCCGGTCAGCCGGGAGTTCCTCGGGTCGCTCGGTGTGTATGCTCAAAGGGGCAATTCCCGCTCCCTTGCCGAGAAGCTGCGCGAAGTGCTCGATAACCGTGCAAAGTACATCGGTATAGGGGTTCAACTGAGGCATAAGTGCATCGTTGACCTGAATTGGGAGAGCGCAATCGACCGAATCGAGGCAATCTACGAGGAGGCATTTGCGCGTCGCGCAGGCAAACATCGCCGCCGAGAGGCTACCGATAAAAGCAGCCCATACGCGACCGATTATTCCCAGACCGCACCAATAGACGCTCAGGTCTCATGAGAATCTTTTCCCTGTTGTATAATTGCTGTCACGGTCAGGATAGGTTAGGTCTTATCTATAACTTTGCTCTGTCAATTCCTTGCTGAGTATAACGCCTAGTCTTTTTACCTTAGGTAGAGTTGTAGACGTTATGCCTCCTACAGCAAACATGGCTCGGCCAGAAATATCAAGGGCAGCCCTTCTGTTTGGTCTGCTCGCAGTCCTCTTCCTCAGTCCCGCGCTGCTGACCGGACGTTACCTTTCTTCTGTCGACATGCTGCTCGACTCCTATCCCTGGCGAGAAGTGCGGCCCGGCGATTGGGAAGGTCCGAGCAACAATCTGCTGGTCGATAGCGCAGTGCAGTTTGAGCCGTGGCTGGCTTACAGCGCCAAAAGGTTGAGAGAAGGCTCTCTCCCACTCTGGAATCCGAACAATATGCTGGGCGCGCCGTTTCTCGGCAACATGCAGTCAGGTATATTCTACCCACTCAACTGGCCTTACTTCGCTTGGCCCGACCCCTGGATGCTCCTTGTGCGTGGCTGGCTCAAGCTCTTCATTGTAGCGCTTGGAATGTACGTGCTGGTACGCGAGGTGTTGAAGATAGGCCCGTTGGCAGCAGGCGTGGCTGCCATCACGTTCACCTTCGGCGCGTTCATGACTGTATGGCTGCTCCATCCTCACACAGCGACGGTCATCTGGCTGCCCTGGCTTTGGTGGGGAACGGCGCGGCTGGTCGAGCGTCCCGGTGCGCGGCGTGCGGCTCTGCTGGCGGTGTTCGTCGGATTGCATATGCTCGCGGGCCACCCTGAGACCGCCTACCACATGGGGCAGGCGACAACTCTGTTCATGCTCTTTCACGCCTGGCAAACAGGTCCTCTGAACGTAAAGAGGCTTATTCGCATTTTCGGTTGGTGGGCGGGCGCTTATTTGCTCGGAGCGCTTGTGTCGGCGGTGCAACTGCTGCCTTTCCTTGAATACTCTCAGATGAGCATGGCAATGCTGCGCCGCACCGAGCGGCAGATGACCCCCTTCTTTGTGCCTTTTCATTACGCCTGGACCGCGTTCAGCCCCGACCTGTTCGGCAATCCCGCCCTCAAGATGCAGTGGGGCGCGCCCATTAACTATAACGAGGCGAACAATTACAGTGGTATCTTCCCTCTGCTACTTGCCCCTTTCGCTCTCCTACTACGCGACCGTGCCCAGAAGCGGCTGGCTCTCTTCCTTGCCGCCTCCATCCTTCTCGCCCTCGGCGTAATACACAACTGGCCGGGCATTTCGGATGTCGCGCTGGCGCTGCCCGGTATGCGACTGGTGCTGAACAACCGGCTGGTAATGCTGGTAGAGTTTGCGCTGGCTCTCCTTGCGGCTCTGGGGGTACATGGTCTGCTCTCCGCGCTACCTGAGCAGAGGCGGCTTTTCGTTTGGGCGTTCGGTGGCGGGGTCGCGGCACTTCTACTCCTCGGCGTGCTCGCGCCTCTATTCTTCGCTCACAGTTTCTTCGGCGTGCCCACGGAGTCTGAACTGGCGAATCGCGTGTGGGGCGAAGCGATCTGGCGGGCTGGCCTGCTCGTGCTTCTTTGTGGTGGCGTGTTGGCGCTCATTGGTATCCTCTGGAAGTCGTCGCGCCGCATGTCCACCGTGCTGTGGCTCATTCCCCTGGTCCTGCTTGCTGACCTCTGGCAAGCGCATATCACGTACCTGCCCACCACTCGCCCTGAGCACTATTTCCCTCAAACCTCGACCACCGATTTCCTGCGCGGTAAGGAAGGCCCTTACCGCGTCAGCGCAAGCCAGGGGATACTCACACCCACTACAAACATGGCTTATGGCCTCGCCGACCTGCGCGGCTACGACGCAGTGGAGTCGCAGCTTTACTACCAGCTTGCCGTCCGGGGCGACCCTTCGCGCAAACAGCTAACTACAGGAGGCTTCAATCTTTCGCGTGCGCTCGACTTACTGAACGTGCGCTATATCATCACCGCGCCGGGCGATGACCCCAACTACGCGCCTGACGTGCGCCAGGAGATCAATACAGCGCCTGTCGGTGAGATCGCGGGCGAGTTGAGGCCGGGGCAGGACTTTATTGCACAGGCCGACAACCTTGCCGGTATCCAGGTGCTGGGCGCTACCTATGGCAAGCAGGCCGCCAGCCGTCTTATCTTTACCTTGAAGGAAGGCCCCGCCGCCACACTGGTTACTCAGGAGCTTGATGCCTCTCGACTTCCCGACAACAGCTATTGGACCATCACCTTTCCACCGATAAGCGCGACGCAGGGCAGGCGCTTCTACTTCTACTTTTCCGCCCCGGAAGCCCAACCCGGGCATGCAGCAACCCTCTGGTACAATCAGAAGGACGCTTATCCCGGCGGCACACGCAGGGAAGGAGACCGTGCCGTTGGAGGGGACCTGGTATTTCGCACGCTTACCGCAATCAGCTCTGAAAATCCGAGGTTCAGGCGCGTGCTAGGCGGCGGCTTCAATAGCCCCGGCGTCTACGAGAACCGAAGAGTGCTCCCCCGTGCCTGGCTGACCTACCAGGTAGAAGTTCAGCCGGATGCTGGCGAGCGCATAAAGCGGCTGTACGATCCGACCTTTTATATAGCGGGCACTGCGCTTCTTTCCCAGCCGTTATCCGCTTCGTCGGTTTTGCCCGGCTCTCCGGTTTCGGAATCAGACAGCGCAACGATCACTCGTTATGAACCTGAATACGTGGAAGTAAAAACCGTCAGCAGTAGCGCTTCTCTGCTGGTCTTGAGTGATCTGGCCTTTCCGGGCTGGGAAGCGGAAGTAGACGGGCAACCCGTGCCTATTCTGACCGCTGACCACGCGCTACGAGCAGTGTACCTGCCTGTTGGTGAGCATACTGTGAAGTTCGTCTATAGGCCGTTGTCGTTTACGCTGGGCGCTATTGTGTCGCTCATCTCGCTTGTGGTGATTGGCCTGCTTGGGTGGCCGCTACCCTTCCCGAATTATGAATTAGATGGACGAGAAATCAATTCATAATTCAAAACTCATAATTCATAATTCAGGAAAGCGTGTTTACACCTTCATCGTCTGCCACTTGCCGGCCTTGAAGCGCCTGTACATTAGGATGGCCCGGAAGCTTGCCTCTACGATGAGCGCGGCGTAGATGCCAGGCAGGCCCCAACCAAGCCCCGGCATACAAACGCTTGTAAAGGGTATGCAGACGGTTTGCAGCCCCAGGAAGGCCCCGGTCGGCAGCCTGACTAGCCAGACCGCCACCGTCGTGACCACCATCGGGAAGTGCACGTCGCCCGCGCCACGCAACGAGCCTGCCAGCACGAACGCGAGGGCAAGCGGCGGCTGGCTGAATGCAATTACCTTCATTGCGTCGTTGCCGAGCCTCAGTAGTTCCGGGTCGTCGGTGAAGATGTGCAGAATCTGCTCGCCGAAGAAGAAGAAAGCCACGCCCATTACGCTCATCCAGATGAGTGCCGAGCGGGTGGCGAGTTGCGACCCCAGTTTGGCTCTTTCTGGCTGCCGTGCACCCAGGCTTTGCCCCACGAGAGTAGTGGCCGCCATCGAGAAGCCGAAGCCGGGCATCTGTGACAGGAAGACGGCATTGAGCGCGAGGCGAGATGTGGCGAATATCACCTCCCCCATGCCGATGACGAGGAAACTATAGACCAGTATACCGACCGACATCAGCATCTGCTCCAGCGCGGCGGGGATGCCCACCTTCAGGATGCGTCCGATGAGGCTCAGGTTGGGTCGCCACGAACCGCCTCGCCAGAATTGGAGCGCCGATTTGGGCATGAGGAAGAAGCTCAACAGGATCAGGGAGCCGATGGCACGTGCTATTACCGCAGCCCAGGCCGCGCCCGCCACGCCCATCTCCGGTATCCAGGTCAATCCAGGCACGTCTACCTGCGCTCCCGGCACGAATATCGAGACGAGGCCGCTTAGCCAACCGCCCAGGATGCCGCTCGCTTTCGCGCCACCGAAGACAAGCTCCACCGCCAGCACCGCGTTGATGATGTTGATGAAGCCAGTAACGTACATCGGGGTCTTGGCGTCGCCCGCGCCTCTGAGCGCCGCACCCGCCACGAACATAATCACAATCAGCACGGCTGTGAAGAGGGTTATGCTGAGGTATGTTGCGCCTTCTTTTGCCGCCGCACTCGATAGGCCGAGCGTATTCATCAGGTCTTGAGCGAAGAAGCCGACCGGGGCAAGTAACAGGCCGACCACCGCAGCCAACATCAGCGACTGTTTCAGGACTGCGTTTGCGCGCTCCGGCTGGCTCGCACCCGTAAACCGCGCAATCAAAACGGTTGTGCCCATGCTGACGGCTATGAGACCTGTCGTAAGCACCCAGATAAACTGTTGTGATGCGCCCACGCCGGAAAGCGCGGCTGTGCCCAGGCGGGCCACGACTGCCGTGTCTACGATGCCGAGGAGGGTCTGGAGGGCGTTCTCGGCGATAGCGGGCCAGGCGAGCCTGAAGACTTTGCGCCCCACCTCTTTGCGCGCTTCGGGAGTAAGTACGTCGCCGACCTGCTCCTCACCCTCGACCACCGCTTCGGCCTGAGCCGCAGGCTCAATCGAGAAGCCGCCCATCACCGCGCTGTCGGTCGCTGCGGCCACCTGTTGTGCGGCTTCTTCCGCTGCTATTTCATCTGAGATGTGTCCGTTATCTTTATGCTTGACCGGCGCGGTGGGTCCGGCAGGTGCGGCATTGGGGCTGCGTTTCAAGTCGGGTTGCTCTTTCTGGGATCAGGGGTCGGTTTTCACGTTTCACGTTTCTAACTCCTAACCCCTCGTTACTAACACTTTAGCCAGTGATGCCCTCTCGACCGTCTGTTGGTTGGGGGGCGGCGCTCCTAGCTCTTTTACGGTTGCGGTGCCGTTAGAGATTTCGTCTGGCCCAAGTACGATAGCAAACAGTATACCCAGCCTGTCGGCGTAGGCGAATTGCTTACCTAATTTGTCGCCTGGGTTAAGATACACTTCACAAGGAATACCCTGGCCACGCAGTTCGGAGGCGAGGCTGAGAGAAGCACCCGTGCTCTGGGGAGTGGCGTCGAAGACCGTGATGAGTGCGCGGCTAGGGGTCGAGCGTGGGGCGATCATGTTGAGGTCTATCATCACGTCGACGATGCGCTCCATGCCGAACGATGCGCCGGTGGTAGGCAGGTTGCGGCCTGAGAAGAGCGACATAAGCTCGTCGTAGCGCCCGCCCCCGCCCAGCGAGCCTATCTTTGGCTCGTCAACCACTATTTCGTAGACGGGGCCGGTGTAATAGTCAAGGCCGCGCGCCAGGGCTATGTCAACCCTGAAGCGGTCCAGGTCGCCGCCCATGCTGCCAAGCGCCTCAAGTATCTGGCTTAGCTCCTGTATGCCTTCGGTAGCCTGTGGGTCGTTCTTGAGGGGGCCGGAAAGTTCGCCCAGCAGGGCCATATTGTCGTTGAAGGTGCGAACATCCTTGCCTGTGAGAAAGAGGCCGAGCGCGCGCCCGGCCACACCATCGTCTATGCCGTTGCGCACCATCTCGGCCCTCACAGCTTCGGGACTTAGCTTATCGAGCTTGTCGACGGCCCGGAAGATAGTGCCCGCCTGGTCGGAAGGCACGCCCGCGCTCCGAGCCAGCCCCGCCAGCAGCTTGCGGTTGTTGATCAGCACGCGGTAGCCTGTGAAGCCAAGCTTTTGCATCACTTCGCCGTAGATAGAGAGGATTTCAGCATCGGCCACCATCGAGGCTGAGCCTACGATGTCGATATCGCACTGGTAGAACTCGCGGTAACGCCCATACTGCGGGTTCTCGCCGCGCCACACTGGGCTGATCTGGTAGCGCTTCCAGGGCAACTGTATGTCGTTGAGGTGCATCGCCACCACGCGGGCGAGGGGTACGGTGAGGTCATAGCGCATGCCGACCTTGCGCCCGCCCTTGTCCTCAAACTTGTAGATAAGCCGCTCGGCGTCGCCGTACTTGCCTTCGAGGGTGGTGGCGTATTCGAGGGAAGGCGTCTCAAGAGGAGCAAAGCCGTGCATCTCGAAGATGCCCCTGAGCGTGTCCACCACATGCTGGCGCACGAACATGGCTTCGGGCATGAGGTCGCGGAAGCCTTTGAGGCGCTGTGGAGTTATCTTGCTAATCTTCTCTGGTTGATCCTGGCCCACTCAGGTCTCCTTTACGTCCATGGGTTAACGACTGTCACGCCTGTATCCATGAAATCTCCCTGGTTCCGTGTGACCAGACTGCAATGGTGATGGATCGCCAGCGCAGCAATCAGGGAATCAATTGCCGGCAGGCTTCTACCAGTACGCTCCAACTGTGCTACCAGGCGACCCCACGTTAGCATTACTTCTACGTCGAGTGACAACAGCCTCCCATCGAAGCGAACCAGCAAATCATCACTCAGCCAGGCGCGAAGTCTGTCCTTCCGGGGCGACTCTACCAGCTTCTCGATACCCTTACTTAACTCACCTATGGTGATAACGCTGAGGTAAACGCTGCTGGGGTCCAGCGCATCAATCCACTCGATTACCTGCGCATTTGGTTTCCTGGCAACAAGCTCTGAGATAACGTTAGTGTCCAGCAGATACCTCACAGCATTTACATGACGCCGCCATCGCGTATGGGGCTGGTATCGCGTGCTATATCAACATCTACACCGGCGAGTGGAGATTCTCGGAAGAAATCAGAGAGCCTCTTCTGACCGAGCAGCATTTTCTTGTAGTCGTCGATAGAGAGAACAACCGCCGTCTCAACACCGCGCCGGGTTATGACTTGCGGACCACTCTTCAAGGCCTCCTCAACGACTTCACTCAGCTTATTCTTTGCCTCTTGAAGTTGCCATATACGGGCCATGCAAACCCAATCTTTCTAGCTAACCTGTCTAGTCTGTCTAGATTGTAGAACAGGGAAGCTCAAATGTCAAGGCTGAAAGCACAGATATGCTGGCAGGCATTAGATCGCGGAAGCCCATGAGGTGCTGAGGATATATCCTCGATTTGCTTCTTTGCTCTAACTCTTCTGGCATCTGGAGTCCTCCCCTGAAATAGCACATTTAAGTATAGCATAGAAGGCTACCGTATTCTGTTCGACGTATTCAGCCTGACATACAGAGCGTCAAAAAGAGCAGCATCCCCGATGGTGGGAACTGCTACTCTTTTGTGCTTTCTAAGTGTTGTTAGTGTGTTATGCCAGCCCTTCGTGTCCTCACCATAAGGCCCGCGACAACTAGAATGGCTCCAACAACTGCCATCATTATGAAGTTCAAGACCTCATTAGCGCCTGTCGATGGCATGCCGCTGGGAACAGCAGCCATGGCCCTCTCTATTTCGGCTATCGAGGCAGCTTCGGTCGTGAATACCATCGATTTGATCAGACCGTCCTCTACGACAGCCTCGCCGCTGCTATAAATCACGGGGACGCCTATCTGCGTGAGTGACTTGATGCGATCTTCTTCCCGCCAGGTTACCTTGTTACCGTTTACTGTGAACTCGCCCACGATGGTGGTGCTGATAAAATCGTCAAGTGCTGCCTTCAAGAATCCACGTACCTGTTCCTTGCCGGCGAACAAAGTTCCATCGTTGTTGACTACCGCATCGTCTGCGAATATGGACATCAACGCATCGAGGTTATGAGCATTCACCTGGGCGGTCCCATAGGCAATGACCGACGCGGGGTCTTTCGCCTGGGCGTATGCTTGTAGAGTGCCTGTGCTTACAACGGCAGCTACCAGGACGATGAGAGAGAATAGAACCTTCATTGTTGCCTCCTTGTTTTCACTAAAGTCTGCTTCGTGTACCCGCGATTGGGTGTTTGTCATGTGCAGACTATAGCGGAGGCAAGTCCTTCCTCGCATGACTAGTTTTTTCTATTCTGCAGAGGGATTTTTACAGACGGTGTAGCTAGTTTTATCTAGCCGCTACGCCAAGCGAGTCTCATCCGGTTGTGGCTTGTGAAAGAAGGGTAAGGGATTAGATGAGATTGTGGGCCACTACATAACGGGTCGCGGCACTGCGCGAGGTGACACCGATCTTGCTGTAGATAGACCGGATATGGGCTTGTACCGTCCATGCGCTGAGGCAAAGCTGCTCGGCGACCTGGCGCACTGTTTGCCCGCTTGTGACCAGCCGTAGCACTTCCACCTCACGTTCAGTTAGACCGTCAGGGAGATTGTTGGGTGTGGCCAACGGAATTGCGGGCATGATTAGAACTTCTCCATTGTCCGGAGTAGAGGTAGGGATGGATGGCTTATTATCCTCCTGCTCAAGGGCGTATTGAACCAACTGCTCCAACTGCATATCCTGACCCTCCGCCCAGGCTGCCTCCCACGCGGCGCTATCGAGTTCGGCCCGAGCAGATTCTATATGCCGGTCGATCTCCTGCTGGTCTTGAGGTTGAAACGCCGCTCCACGTGCATCAAGCAGCGTTTGGGCAGCCCCGAACAAACGTGCCGCACGCACCGGCTGTTCCTGATCTGCGGCGAAAGATGCCATTGCTGCCAGGCCCAATGCTGTCGAAGGAGTCCTGCCGAGTGTCCATGCTAGCCTCAGAGACCCTGTATAATAGTGGGCCGCTTTCTTATAGTCGCGCTCTTGGAAGCTCACCCTGCCGAGTATGCGAAGACTATCAGCTATCAGCCAACGATCTCCAACTTCCTCAGCCGCCTGCAACCCCTCTTGAGCAGACGTCAGGGCTAGCTTGTAGTTGCGCCGCAACAAGGCGATTTCTGCCTCGGAGTTAAGCTGCATAGCAAGCGCCCATTGATCCCCTGCCCGGCGTATCTGGACCAGGCTTTCTTCCATGAGAGACTCGCCTGATGGATCACCTAGCAGGCGCAAGACGAAACTCAGGTTGCCCTTTGAATAAGCCGTAATACGTGCCTTTGTATGGCTGTCCTGAAGGCTGATGCTCTCTTCCAAGTAGGCACGAGCAGCATGCATATCGCCCCCTATGGTGGCAACAATACCTGTGGATAGGAGTAGTTTGGCACGTACCGCGCGGTGCTCCTCGTCCCATGGTAAAGCTGCGACATGCTCATTCCAACCTCTCCCCTCGCTGATATACCCGCGCAGGCACCAGAACCACCACAGAGCGGCTGTTGTGCGGCCCGCAGTTTCTACATCGCCTAACTCGCTCGCCAATCTGATGGTTGCCCGTATGTTATCGAGTTCTGCCTCCAGAAGGTCGAGCCACACGAGTTGGCTTGAAGCCTGAAGCTCAGGCTCTGCCTGTTCTGCCAGGTCCCTGTACCATTTGAAGAAGCGACGCTGAGCGTGCGGCATCTCCCCCGACAGGGCAAGTTTATCTCTCGAATAATCTCGTATCGTTTCTAGCAGCCGGTAACGCGGTTCGGCACTCTGTTCGTCCACTACGAGCAGCGACTTATCAACCAGACTCGCTACCAGATCCATCACTTCGTACTCGTCAATCTCACCCCCGCATATGGCGATTGCTGCTTCCAGGGAAAAGCTGCCTGCGAAGATACCCAGCACACGAAAGAGCAGCTGTTCACTCGGGGTGAGCAATTGGAAGCTCCAGTCTATTGCGGCTTGCAGTGTCTGCTGCCTCGGCGGTGCCATTGGGCTGCTATTCTTCAGTAAGCGAAACGGCTGCTCCATCTTGCGTAGTATCTGGTTCACCGAGAGAACATTCACTCGTGCAGCCGCCAGTTCGATTGCCAGGGGAAGCCCATCCAGACGGCTACACAGTTTTGCTACATCGGTCAAGTTGCCTGGCGTCAGCGTGAAATCGGTCTGCTTCAGGCGCGCCCGCTCGACAAATAGTTGTATGGCTTCATATTGGCTAGCATTGCCATGAAATTGCTCATCGCCGGGAGCAGGTACTGAGAGCGGAGGCACACGCCAGGTAATTTCATAATCTAAGCCAAGTGGCTGGCGGGTGGTTGTGAGAATTGTCAGATCATGACAAGCTCGTAGTAGACCGTCCACCAGTATCGAACAGGCGCCCGCCAGGTGCTCGCAGTTATCCAGTACTAGCAGCAGCTTTAGCGGGTTGAGATAGGTAGTGACCTGGGATAGCAATGTGCCTTTAGGCTGTTCACTGATGAAGAGAGCAGATGCCAGCGACTGGGGAATCAGGGAAGGATCATCAAGCGCCGCCAACTCAACGAACCAGACGCCGTCAGGATACTCATTGATGAGTTCTGACGCTACCTGGATAGATAAACGCGTCTTGCCGGAGCCACCTGCCCCGGTAAGGGTAAGCAGGCGAGTAGTAGAGAGCAAGCGCTTTACTTCCTCGATCTCGCGCTTCCGACCGACGAAGCTGGTCAACTGTAGCGGTATATTACTGAATGAGGCCAATGTCCTCCTCCTGCATACAGATTATACTACGGGGCATGGGCAACATTCTATTACCTGATGGGACACATTAGCAATGCGAAAAGAAAACAGATAGATCACCTACACAGAGACATCTATGCAAAATCTACCCCCGGACGCTTTCGACAAGTATGACGACGAGCCTGACGAGATATTCTATGGCTTACCCCGCTTCGTCACACATATAGATGACCACGCGATTGCTGCCGTCACGCAGCTATACCGCGAGCACTTTCCACCCGGTGGCGACCTGCTCGACTTGATGAGTAGTTGGGTGAGCCACCTGCCGCCCGATGTCACTTACGGCAGGGTCGTAGGGCTTGGGATGAACGAAGATGAGCTTGCGGCCAATCCCAGGCTTACTGAGCACATGGTGCAAGACCTTAACCAGAATCCTATTCTGCCCTTCACAGATGCCACGTTTGACGGCGCGGCTATTTGTGTCTCCATACAGTACCTTATGCGCCCTGTGGAGGTGCTGAAAGAGGTGGCGCGGGTGTTACGACCGGGCGCACCTCTGGTGATAACCTTCTCTAACAGGTGCTTCCCCACGAAGGCTGTTATGGCATGGCAGATGCTCGATGATAAGGAACACGGCTCATTGGTCAAGCAGTATTTGCAACAGGCGGGCTTCGTCGATATAACGGGCCTCAATCGCAGTCCTGAGCGGTGGGGGAGTGACCCTCTTTACGCGGTGATAGGCATGTCCGCCGGAACAAATATTGCTCTCGATTCGTCCTAAGTACAAGAGCATTTGCGTAAGTCCTGTATCTAAAAGAAACTGGAAGGAATTACCTGTAATGAAGACCCGCACCCCAATTATCGCCTTTTTTGCGCTGCTGACCCTATCCCTGTCAGCCTGCACGTCCGGCACGCAGCCTCCTGCTTCGGGAGGGAATCCCATTCCGACCGGCCCTGCCAACCCAACAGCGCCTTCCGGCGGTGGACAGGCATCGACTGTTTATGTAGACAGCATAGACATGCTCACCAGAGAGTCGTTCCCGGTGCAGATGAGCGCCACAGTGAAGGGTAACTTGCCCGACCCTTGCACAACTATAACCTCAGCATCCAGCAAGCGTGACGGCAACACATTCAAGATAGACATAGTCACGGCCCGCCCCGCCGATGCCGTATGCATCCAGATGCTTTCCCCATTCGAGCAAAGTGTGGCTCTGGATGTAGTGGGCCTGAAAGCGGGCACTTATAACGTGGTGGCAGGCGATGTTAGCAAGACTTTCGAGCTAACGGTAGACAACATCTTACCGTAGGCGACGATTACTTTAGTCGGATTACAGGTTGCTAGAAGCCTTCATAGCATCGAGAACTGATTGCGCCCACACTCTCACGTTGTCGCAATAGTCGCTCATGGCCCCGGCTGTAACGTCTGTGGCGGTCATCGTCCACTGGACTGGAGGGGCGTATGAGCCATGCGAGTCGGGCGTACCTTTTATTTTCCACTTCCTGTTGCCTGAGTCCAGGTTTGTACGGTTGCGCCTGCGTACTTCTTCGGTGGTTACTTCATGTTCCACAAACTCAACCAACGTCTCTTTAGCCCAGGCCAATCCGTCGGGTGAATATAGAGTTGGGTGTTGGAGATGATAGCAAAGCACCATCAAGTGGTGTACTTCCCACAGGCTCGGATTTTCGGCTTCCCAGTAGAGCATCTGGTGGAAGTCGTCCTGGCAAGTTTTCCCGCCATGCCACGCCACACCGCATTCAGGGCATACCTGCATCGTTTCCGACATCCATTTCTCCTAACATAAGAGTCAATAAGGGATGATAATCAGCATCTAAGGTTTGTGCAACGTCAGGGCGCTCTCTGCTACTCCGTCGCTCAATCCACAGCCAATCCACAGCCATGCTTCCGGGTATATAATCGGCTTTAGATGAGTCTCTTTACGTACCTGCATATCCACACGCATTTTAGCCTGGGCGGCGGCCCAGCCTCTCCCGAAAAGTGGTGCCGCCAAGCCTCCGCGTTCGGGTATAAAGCCATAGGTATAGCCGACCGCGCTCCACTGGCTGGGTTCCCCCGGTTCGAGACGGCTGCCCGCAGCAATGGCCTTACGCCGGTGTTCGGCGTGGAGATTGACCTGCTCCTCCCAGGCAGCAGTAAGAGCTCACCACTGGCGCAGCCCGCCCTCCTATTCGCGTGCGATCATGACGGACTATCGAACCTCGGTAGGGTCTGCTCTTTAGCCTATGGAGGCTGGCCTGGTGTGGAAGCGGGCGTGCCTGTTGATACGCTCATTGCTCATACAAACGGCCTGGTAGTGATTCTGCTCGGCGGCGATGAGGCGGGCGCACTTGCTCCCCTGATGAGCCTCATGCCTAAAAAAAGAAACGAGATAGGCAACCTCCTGCGTGAGAGCTTTGGCGAAAGAGCGTTTCTGGGCGTACCACACTCAGGCAGGTCGGGGGATGGGATGCTCGCTGGACAGGTGGTGCGGGCAGCGGAAGAGATGGGATTACCGCCTGTGGCGCTACCGACGGCTAGATACCTCGATGCGGCAGATGCTCTCTCGTATGAGGCCCTTCGCCTGGCACGTCAGAAAGCCGGGTGGCCTCGTCCAGGCACACCCACCCCGCTCACCACTCATCGCTCATCACTTACTGGTCACTGGTCACTGGTCACTGGTCACTGGTTACGCCCTCCCGACGAGGCAGCAGCGCTATTCGCAGAGTGGCCTGAAGCTGTCGAGAATGTGGCCCGTATTGTCGAGATTTGCTCAGGCGCAAACCGCTTGACGATCGGCACGGAGCATGCACAAGGGGAAGATGCGATCTCCCTCGCGCAGGTTGCCGAGCGAAAGCTGTCGGACATAGCAGGAGTCGACGAATTATCGCAGGCGGCGAAAGAGCGTTTGCAGGCTGAAGTAACTGTATGCGAACAAAGTGGTAGAGTTGGATCGTGGCTGGCGCTGGCTTCTCTGCGGGAGCTGGCATCTCAGGGCATACAAACGTCAGAGCGTACACAAGTCACTACTGTCCCATTGGGGGCTGCTCTAGGTATGGCCGAGGGCTCCCTGCTTGCCTATGCCTTCGGGCTGTTCTCACTCGACCCGTTGCCCTATGCCGCGCCACGATGGCTCGCTAACTCTTCACAGAGTGTCCCCCTCCCTGGTATAGAAGTCCCGGCAAGCAAGCGTGAAGCCTTAGTGTCGGCTCTTTCTAAGGAATATGGTCCTAGTCGTACCGCTTATGCGGCTTGTGCAACTGACATTACGCCTAATGCCGCCATCTCTGCTGTCGCAACCGTACTTGGTATGCCGAAGGAGGGTGTGCGGGAACTAGCAGGAGTTGGGCAATGGGGGCTGCTGAGGGAACGTGAGGCAGAGGAGCAGGACCAAAAGCTAAGCAGAATAGCAGCGCTGGCCTGTTCGCTGGAGGGCGCGCCTGTTACCTTCAAGCCTGACTATAGCACGCTCCTTACGGCTCCCCGTTCGATGTTCGCCGATTCTGTGATAGGCGATTGGTTGCCGGTCATGTCATACCAATCAGGCCAATCAGGAAAAGCCTGGGTGCCGTGGTGTGAGGAGGCGCTTTGTAAGCTTGGTTATCCCGCCCTGTCTATACAGCCATCCTATATTCTATCCGCGCTAGAGGCCGGGCTATCCCTTGCAGCGCGCTACCCCACCTCTGGCTTCTCGGTGGACAATATCGACCTTACAAAATATCCTCAAATCACAGAACAGACGGCGCAGGTTATTACGGACGGATGGCTTGCCGGCATTCCCTATATATCTCATGAGGCGCTGAAAAGCCTGCAAGGGGAGATCACGCCTGAATCGATGGCGCTTCTGGTGGCGCGCTCGCTTACGGGTGGAATATCGCCTGGGAAAGAAGGCATTACCGCCTGGGAAGAAGCAGCAAGTGATACGGCTGGCCTACTTATCTATAAAGACCAGCTTGATATGCTGTTATCCTCAATCGCCGAACAGGAGCCGGACGACATAGCGACTATGCGCTCCGACCTGCGAGAAAGAAGTGATGATGCGCGAGCACGCTTTACTGCCACCTGCCAGGGATCAGGCATCGATACGGATAGCGCGGAGGGTCTATGGGCTGCGCTGTCAGCCGCCTCATCTGCTCTGATCTCGCGCTCTTCGGCGCAGGCATGGGGAAGGGTTGCCCTGTGGTCGGCTATGCTCAAGGCCCATCACCCTGCAACACTATTAGCCGGGGCACTTGATGCGACCTGGGAGCGTGGGGCGCGCGATCAATTGCTGCCTCTGGTCGAAGAAGCGCAACGGCTCGATATAAGCGTGCGCCCACCGGATGTTGACCGATCTCATTCAAAGTTCGGGCTGGAGCGCAACGGGACAGGCTGGGCTATCATGTGGTGTCTGGCCCGGCTGCCAGGTTGGAATATGGATGTGGCGGATAGGTTCCTGGGTGTGAGGCCTGCCGGTGGGTTCTCGAATTTCGAAGAGCTTGTGCGTCTTGCCATGCGGGTTGGCCTTACACAGGCGCATATCGAAACGCTCCTCCGCGCCGGAGGGTGTGACCGCCTGGGAGGTATCGAGCATAGCAGGTACGGTCTGCTCGAAGTCCTACCGGTCATTATCGAGCATAAGCATAGCGGGTTGAGCGGCCCAATCGATATGTTCACCACCGACCACAATGAAATCCAAAATCCAAACACCCGCAAGCGGGTACCCGAAATCCAAAATGAAGAAGGGCCGACCCCACGGGAGCGTTACTTACAGCGTAGCTGGGAGATGAAGAACCTGGGTATGTGGTTCACGCTCGCACCTGAGATAGACAATCTGCGCCGCGCCCTCGAAAGCTCAGGTGACCTCAAAGCGCGCCTGTTGAGCACTACTCAGGTTGGGCCGAAGCATATTGGACAAAGCGTCTCTCTGGTCGGGCTGCTTACTTCTCCGTCATTCATAAAGGGAGCGACCGGCGATGCCGGGAACGGCAACAGCCAGCTTCCTGACGACCCTGGGGCCGCACTTCCTAATACTATGTCTGTAGCATGGATCGAAGATGTAGAAGGTAGCATCGAGTTAATAGCCTTCCCGCCCAATTATAAGAGGTATAGGGAGCAATGGACTGAGAATAGCCTGGTCATAGTGACAGGTCGCGTCAGCACGCACGAAAACGACGATATATATCTATTGTGTGAACAGATAGCCCCATTCTATGCCGAGGCCGTTGAAGAAGGATTTAGTATCAAGGTCAAAGCACATGCAAGAGGGGCGCTACGCAAGGGAGCCGGGAAATCGACTGAGCCTGGTCCTACCTCGGAAGGGGAAATCGTGGCTTCGGTAGTAGCGCCCCACACGACCCCATTACACGCGGGCAATGGCTCTCAACCTACTCCCCCGTTAGGAGGGTCTAATGCTGTTGCGACCAAAGAGATTAGCAGTCCTACCTACAGTCTTATAATCACCCTCCCTGAGGCTGATAACGATAACGCGGCTATCGACGGCATGAATACCCTCAAGCGCCTGTTAAGCCAGCACCCCGGCGCTGATACGGTTAGCCTTCGCATCCCTTACAGCCCAGATACAGGCTCCGTCACATCGGCTCAACTCCCTTATGGCGTCCAGTACAGCCATAGCCTGGAGTCGGAGATCGCCCACCTCTTCGGCCCGGCGGCCCTCGCTGTCATCGAATTATGAGTTTCGAATTATGAATTGACCGGTTTCTTTATAATTCATAATTCGAAACTCATAATTCCCCGGACATCCGTGACCTTTGCCATAGGTGAGTAGTACCTATGTAATAACCCTAGTCGTTGACTTGACTCTCCGCGCTTTGCTATAGTCAATGCGAGGTCACTTCGCGCCGATTTTTATGTCGCGCACAGGAGACCTTGAAGTTAGGGAGCGTTTGCAAAGTATGGATGACACTACAGTTCGCGTGCTAATCGCCGACAGCCATGACCTGTTCCGGCAGGGGCTGGCCAGCCTGCTGTCCCGCCAGCCCGGCATCCAGATAGTGGGTGAGGCGTCGGAGTGCTCGCAGATTCGTGACATGATCGATGATTTGCAGCCCAGCCTTGTGCTGATAGAGCTTTATATGCAGGGGTGTGCCGGTCTGCCCACAGTCGTCAGCATCATTGAAGATTACCCCGACACTAATATCGCTATTCTTACTTCATCCGAAGACGACGCTGATGTGCTGGCTGCGGGGAAGGCCGGCATCAAGGGCTATTTATTGAAGAATAGCAGTCTGGAAGAGTTGGTGCGCGCCGTCTACGCGTTGGCCGAGGGCGGGGCTTACTTCTCAAGCAGCATGTTCACCAAGGTGCTTCAAGAGTTTACCCACCTTGCGCGAAGGCGCGACCTGCAAGAAGCTAAAGGCATTGAAGCCCTCACCGGGCGCGAAAAGGACGTTTTGAAGCTGGTTGCGAGAGGCTACACCAACCGCGATATTGCGAACGAACTGGTGATAACAGAGAACACCGTGAAGGTCCACTTGCGGAATATCCTCGACAAGCTCCAGTTACGCAACCGTCAGCAGGCAGCTGCATATGCTGTGCAAGAAGGGCTAGTGTCGAGGGTCTACCCCTCAAACGGCGGAAGCTACGGTGTGACCGGTAGTGGATACGGGGTTACAGGCAACCGCGACCTCGGCGGCCTGCGTGTCGTGCCCAA
>JBDSDS010000241.1:0-2690 GCA_039920445.1 Chloroflexia bacterium | reverse complement strand
CGCCCTTTGAGGATTGCGTCCAGAGTTTGCCACCCAAAGTACAGCGCTGCCGCGCAGAAGCCAATAGTCCAAACCCACGCCATCGTGCCAAACCGAGCCACAGGGAATACGCTGCTCAAAACATCCTCCATCAACCGCTGTTCCGCATGATACCAGAAATGAGCGATGAGTGGTGAGAAGATAAGGTGCAGAATAAGAGAGTAAGGTAGCCCTTCCCAAATTAGGGGTTTGGGCTGATGGTCAATGGTCAAATAAACAGATAAGGTAGACGAGATTGCATATTTGGGTTCACCAATCCAGCTACAGCTTGCACCCGCTCGGTGTGCTTGTGCCTATGATTGCGGTCGGTTTGGGTCAACGCTTGATATTGGCGCATACGCCCTATCGTGTGCTCAACGATTATGCGCCATTTGGCGAGTACGCTCCTGTGTGGGGCGCTGCTTAAGCAGCCGCTCCCGCTTGGAGGCAGCCAACAAGGGGGCAACATCTTTGACAAGTTGCTCAAACTCCAAAGGACGCAGCCCTGTCAAGGAGTGTAGCACGTTAGCATGCGGCCATGCGGCTTCAGTTGTATGTATCTTAGTCTCATTTCTCTAGTTTATCGTATCAACCCTTATATTGAACAAAAGATTGCTTGATTGTACTTAGGGGAACAAATCCGGGACGAGAATTGTTATACTGAAGTAGGAGGACTTATCATGAAGCGTGTGGGAATGGTAGTCTTGGTTCTTATGATGCTGGGGCTGTGGCAAGTGGCGACGCCCAAAGACGCGTATGCTTGCAGTTGCGTCCCGCCGCCCGAACCGAGGGATGCGCTGGAGCAGGCTAGCGCCGTGTTCAGCGGCATGGTGGTAGATGTAAAGGAAGAATCAGCGCCCGGTACTATGCGGCGGGCGGTGACGTTCGACGTTATCTCGTCATGGAAGGGCGCTAACCAGGCGCAAACCGTGGTCTATACGGCAATGGACAGCGCCGCCTGTGGGTTCGATTTCGAGGTAGGCAAGCGCTACCTTGTATATACCTCCGGCGATGGGGCCAACCCCAATACGGGTCTGTGCGACCGCACGAAGCTGCTTACAGTATCAGGTGAGGACATAGCCAAGCTAGGCCCAGGTAAGCAGCCGGTAGCGAATCCAGCTGTACAACCTACAGCACAAGCGAATCCACAACCCACCGCGCCCAATGAAGTACAGGCCAGCTTCATCCCTTATGTGATACCGGCCCTCGCTGTTGTGGTGATCCTGATGGTGCTGTCCCTGGTGATATTTCGGAGGAAGAGCGCGTAGATTTCCGCCAGTCTCTTCTGGTACGCGGGGATTCTATTTCCCCTTATTGTACTTTTGCCTGTACTGGAAAGTGCCTAACTGCGAGAGTAGCACTTCGTACTGGGTGCCTGCGTTCTCAGGGTGTAGCTCGAACACGGCACGCTCGAAGTACTGCACTATATAGGTCTGGCCGTTGAGGTCGCTTTTCTCCTGGAACTCTTCGGAGATGGGATAACCCTGTTGTGGCAGACCCCCGTGCGAGTTCCAATAGGCCAGGAACTTGCCGCCGACGCGCTTGTTGGTCTGGGGGAACAGGATCGAGCCAGGTTCGTTGTTCGACTTCTGGCCTACCGCGCCGTTAGGGTATTTCTTCTTATACTGGAAAGTGCCTAATTGGGAGAGCAGCACGGTGTATGGCGGCTTCTCCTCGGGGTGGTACTCGAATACGGCACGCTCAAAATACTGCACGGTGTATGGCTTACCGTTGAGGTCGCTCACCTCGCGCATGAGGTCTGAGATCGGGAAGCCCTGCTGTGGGAGGCCGCCGTTGCCGTTCCAGTAGTTGTGGAAGAGACCTGTTATAGTCTTGCCGGTTTCGGGGAAGGTCTGGGTGCCGATGCCGGGGAGGATGGGCGGCGCAGGCTCAGGCTTGACGATGGTGATACCGCTTATCGTGGCTGCCATGATGTCGAAGTCGCTCACTCCCTTGGAGCTATCTTCCCATGCGACAAGGCCGTTGCTGGTGCGGGGTGCGCTTTGCGGGCCTGGCCCTACGAAGACCGGGAACTCTTTTTTGGTGGTCAGGTCGTAAGCGTAGATATCGGAGTTGGTGCCGTTCTTCTGGTCCGGCTCGTTGCGGAAATCGCTCCAGACGACTATGTTGCCCGACACGCCGGGCTGCACCTGTGCTCCTTTGGCGGTAGTGACGACAAATTCCTTTTTAGTCGACAGGTCATAGCCGTATATGTGAGCGTCGTCACCCCCCGCTCGAAAATCAGTCCACACCAATGTATTGCCCGATATGGCGGGATCGGTCTGCGTATCGGGCGCGGTAGAGATGACGAATTCTTGTTTGGTCGTCAGGTCGTAGCCGAAGATGTCGGCGTTTACCCCATTAGGATCAGGCTCGTTGCGGTAGTCCACCCAGACCACGACCTTGCCGTTGGTGACGGGGCGGACCTGTGCGCTGCGGGCGTTTGCGATAAGGGTCTCTTTGCCCGCCGCCATGTCGTACATGTAAATAGCGCCCGCCTCGTAGTCTGATTCGCTCGTAGCGTCACGGAAATCTGCCCACACTACGGTGTTTCCCCAGATAGAGGGCCTGTTCTGCAATCGGGGTGCGGACGAGACCGAAAACGGCTTTCTGTCCTCCATATACGCGCCGTGGATGTCGAAGTTGTTGAGGCGGTTGTCGGCATTCTTGCT
>JBDSDS010000240.1:0-13118 GCA_039920445.1 Chloroflexia bacterium | reverse complement strand
GGGATGACCGGCTTCACGAGCAGGAGCGGTGCGTGGAGCAGGAACCCTTTTTTCCCCGTTGCATCCAATGTCTGGCGGAGCATGTCGTTATACTCAAATACCTCCGGGCCGCCGAACTCGAACGTCTGGTTGGCGTATCGCTCGTCGTCCAGAGCCTGAGCGAAGTTGCGCGCCATGTCTCTGACGTACACCGGCTGCACAGGGTAGTTGCCCGGTCCTAGCACAGGTACTATCGGCATCATCGTCAACTGTTTTAGAAGGGCTGCAAACTCGCCGCCCGGTCCGATGAGGAAAGATGGCCGGAAGATGGTGTAAGGAATACCGCTCGCCTTGATTGCCTTCTCGCCCCGTATCTTGTTGCGAAAGTAGGGAGTCGATTCGTTTGTTGCCCCCAGCGCGCTCATAAAGATAATGCGCCTTACTCCGGCTTCTTTTGCTGCTTGGGCTACGTTCTCTGTGCCTTCACCTATAACGCGCTCGAAGGTCTGGCCTTTGGCTTTATCTTCCCTGATAATTGCTACAAGGTGAATGACCGCATCAACGTCCTGCATGGCGCGCTTGACATCGTCCTTATTAGTCACGCTTCCTGGTACGGTATCGTAGTCCTGTGCCCCTAATTTGGCCAGGTCTTCCCCCCCGCGCGCTAATATACGCACCTGGTTACGCGGCATCTTGCCTTCAAGCGCCTCCAGTATGTAACCACCGACAAATCCTGTTCCGCCTGTAATGAGTAGCATGACATAGTCTCCTTATTTGAGACTATTGTAGCACTTTGTTCAGTCTTTGTCAATAGTTTGTTGGAAGAATGGCTCGACTTTCTGGAATATCAGCTTAAGAATATGAAGCGTGAAACGTGAAACGTGATAACCGACCCCTAATCCCCTTTCTCATCTACTTCCTATAGATAAGCCTGTAGAATCCGTAATTGCTGTACACGCGCCGCAGGTAATCCTCCGTCTCGAACAGGTCGATACGCTCAATATATAGATCGGGATCGACTAGGGCGGAGCCTGCCAGCCAGCGTTCGGCGTTGCCCGGACCGCCATTGTAGGCCGCCAACGCAGGCAGCAATTTGCGCTCGAATTGCGGCAGGTTGCTCGCCATGTAATATGTGCCGTAGCGTATGCTGACGTGCGGCAAGAACAAGTCTTCCACCGAATAGCTTGTGTCGTCGAGTTGGTCGGCGATGCCACCGCCCGTCGATGGAATCACCTGGGTCAGTCCTCGCGCATCGGCATGGGATTGGGCCTGCGGCACGAACTGGCTTTCCTGCCTCATTAGCGCATACATCACAAGTGGGTCGATGTCGCGCGTAGTTGCTTCTTCTACGACAAGCTCCCGGTAGGGCGTCGGGTAGAGCGTCTTGAGCAAAAGGGTGGGCCGTTTTGTAGGGTCGCCTGTGCCGTCCATATCCGACAGCCTCTCGGCAACTCGCATCGAGGTCTGGGTGTCAGCGTGGTAGCGGGCATATGTCATGAGCCGGGCCAGCCCCGTCGCATCCCCATCGATGCTCATCCGCTCGGCCAGCGCCCTGAACGACCTGAACGCATCGTCCCTCAGCCCAATCTTGAGCAGCGCCACCGCTCGCATTGTTTCCGGGTCAGAGTCGATGCTAGAAGGTTGGGCTGTAATACTCAATCCTACGGAAGGTGTTGCCGTAATGATGCTTGTAGCGCCGGACAGCGAAGATGCCCACGCTATCAGCCCTATCTGCTCTGCTTCTTCACTATCGAATCGCACCCCCAACTCGCCACTTTCGACGCCGCTCTCGGACATGGTGGGCGCAAGTGGGCCACCACCCGGCTCCCCGGCCAGCAATGACTTAGCCCGGAAGTCGAGGTATGCGCCTGGGCTGAGTTTAAGTACTACATCAAATGACTCTTTCCATGCCGGATCGCCTTTGCTCTTCAACAGCTTGCCGCGCCAAAAAGCCGCCTGCGTTTTTATGGTAGGCGTAAGCTCGCCTGTTACCAGGGCAGAAGGCACAAACTCAAGCGCCGCTTCTGTCTGTCCTAGCCTGTAAGCAAGCACTGCGGCATGGACCTGCATCAGGGCCGTCTCGCTACTCGCGCCCGGATACCTGGCTAACCTATCACGATAGACTGCCAGGGCCGCGTCCCATGCCGCCTGCTCTTCCAGGGCATCCCCGGCTCGCCGCATTGCTTCGGGAGCCTGGGGCGACGTGGGGTAGGTCTGCACCGTGGCGGTGTACCAATTGTAGGCTGATGCTGGGTCGCCCGATAGCTCGAACGCTTTACCCGTCAGTAATGCGGCTTCCGCGCGCTCAGGTGAATCGGGCACGATGCTACGCAGGTTATCCATGAAAGTGATCGCCTGGCCGTAGAAGCCCGCTTCATAGGCGATGCGTGCGGCTTTCATCGGGGGCATCGTGCCGCTGACCACAAGAGTAGGATCAAGTTTTATCAGGGCGTTGAGCGCGAGGTAGCGCCCATAAGGGTATTTACTTTTTTCGATGCAGTCTGTGAGGGTCTTGCGTGCGGCCACCCTGTCGCCCATAACTACCGCTTCCCCCGCTGCGAGTACCTGCGGCGGTATGCCTTCGTTGTCGAGCACAGGTCGAGGACTATCTTCTTCGAGTGCAGAGAGTCTGTCGAAAAGCTTCTTTGCCTCGGCGTGCTTACCTGTCCCCATTTTCAACTGAGCCAGTCCCGCAAGCGCCTGCCTCAGGTCTATATCGAGAGGCTTTTCGCTGATGACTTCATCGTATATCTTCTCGGCATTGGCGCTATTCCCCAGGAGCCTGGCCTGTCTTAATTGGATGGCGTGGCGGGCCTGGCTCTTCAGTTTCGCATACTCACCATACGCCTCTGCCGCCTCCTTGTTCTTTCCCCATCGCTCGTAAACTTCCCCAATCCTGGCAAGAGCGCGCGCTGCGCGGGGGTCGTCCAGTTGAGAGAAGAGGGAGTAGGTGCGCACCGCAAGGTCATACTGTCCCGATGAGGCATACGCGCTCGCCAACCCCCACAACGCATCCTTTGCTTCTTGAGGCTGGTTGCTCCCGACCAGGGCCGCATACTGTGACACAGCCGCGCTATGGCGGCCTTCTATCATCGCCCGATGTGCCTCGTGCAGGGCGGGGGTCCAACCCTCCGACTCTGGGCGATAATCGAGGTTCGCCACGTCTTCTTTGAGGCTGTTCGGCGGGTCAAGCGAGATAGGCGTCGAGGAGTTGATAAGCGCTACGGCCCCGTTAGGCACCTCAGACGCCCCTTCGCTCATATTGCCTTTATCACCCTCTCCTTGCCTGCCCGCCAGCCACCATGCAGCCGCCCCTATCAGTACGACAGCAAGCAAAGCCAGCAGGCCAAACTGTAGCCATTCGATGCGCTTCGCGCGATGTGGCTCTTGCTGTGACTGCTCGGATGTACCCGCTTCCAGAGCGCCTTCTTCGTGGGTCAATGTATCTGTGTCGGATACTTTTACCTTGAGTTCAGGTGGGGGACTTGCGTTGGCGTGGGAATCATCCATGAGGTGGGGTCCAAAGATAGAGGGGCTTTTTGCCGGAACCGGCAGGCCCAGTATAGGCCGGGTAAGCAGACCGAGTCAAGCGGACCATCTACGTTTTTCACCGCAGAGAGCGACGACCTTCATAATCAAACAATCAAAACCTCTGTGCTCTCCGCGTCTTTGCGGTGAATTAAATAGTTGTTCGTGTGGAGGTAGCCCTGGGCAGACCGACCAACAGGGCTACAGGCCCAAGCAGCAAAATCCACATCGCGGCTCCCAGGCCGACGTTATCCGAGATCGCGCCTATTGCTACCGGCAGGAGGCTCCCTACCAGGCCGAATACGTTCCCGACTGCCATCACGGTACCGCTCCGACCAGGCATTGACGAGTATAGGTTGCCCTTTAGGATCGAGTACCACCCCGCGTTGAAAAGGCCGAGCAGAGCGACCAGACCAAACTTCGCCCACAGGTAAGGCGCCAACAAGAAGGCCGGGTAAAGCAGCAGCAGTACGCCCGCGCTCACTCGCAAATAGGTCAGGCCGGGCACTCGTTCCAGCAGCCGGATGATAAGGAAGTCGCCTGCCAGCCCCACTACCGTCCATACCGTGACAGCCAGGGCCGCATCGGCAGGCGACACACCTACCACGTCCACGAAATAGAGCGCCAGAAAGCCTAACAGGACGTCGAGCATCAAGTCGGAGAACTCCAGCAAGGTAAGCCACCTTAGCACCTCACGACGCTTGAGCGCGCCGACGGCATCCAACACCCCACGCTTGAACCCTAACGCTTCCTCCTCTTCGGATTCGGGGTCGGGTACTCCCCTGGGGAAGTGGAACCGGGAGGCTGCTAATAATAAGATGAGAGTAAGACCGGCGAAGATAGCGAAGAGAGGCCGCCACCCCAGGGCAAACCAGGATACAAGCCCCACAGCCAGGGTGCCTGCCACCACGCCCAGTGATCCGGCGAACGTCCACCGTGCCATGTTGTGCTCATGGCGGGCAGGGTCCGTATCCATCAACGTCGCCTGGGATAGACTTACGAAGGCACCGGAAGCAGGGGAAAAGAGGATAAACGCGACCAATAACACCGGAAAGCTCTCGCTGAAGGCCATGAGGAGGAGCGCCAGGCCAAAGACCACCCCGCCCCCCAACACCAGCGCCCGCCTCCGCCACACATCACCCAGGATGCCTATGAACGGCTCTATGAAGTTCGCTATGAAGTTGGGCAGGCCAAGCAATACGCCTACCTGCATATAGTCAAGTCCGAGGTCGTCCCGAATCAACGGCCATGCCGCTTCTCGCGCGCCGAATGCCATCTCATCGAGGAACTCTATCGCCAGCAGCGTGAGCGTAAAGACACCCACGCTGCGAGCTATACGGGCGCGAAAGGGGTTGGACATGGGGTTATAGTTGGGTTGAAGCAGAGTTACAGAGCATTAAATTAGGCAGATGATTTGCGGAGCGTCCTGCCCTTTCATTATATCCTGATACCCTGACCCTCTGGCGTTAACTATTCTCTAGCAATCTGTTAACAAATCCCGACCTCCCGTTAACATCCTCCTAAAACGCGCTCCATATACTACGATTGTGAAAAGTAATACAAGAGTAAGCGTTGTACGTGTGGGTGGGAATGAGCGGGCATAACTACAAGATCACTCTGGCCTTGATTGCTCATGATCGCTACAAGCAAGCAATGGGCGACTTCATGTTGGATCACCGTGCCGCGTGGAGCCGCTTCAACCTCGTAGCTACCCAGGGCACAGGTCTTCTAGTGCAGAAGCGCACGGGCCAGCCTGTCCACTTGTTGGAGCATGGCCCTGCCGGTGGGGCAGAGCAGATCGGCGAGCTTGCTTCGGCCAGTATGGTGCAGGCAGTGATCTTCTTCCGAGACCCCATCTCCCCTGGCCCGCATGAGCCTGATTTCACCGACCTGCTTCGAGTGTGCGACCTGCGGCAAATTCCGATGGCGACCAACCGTGCCAGCGCGGAAGCTCTTCTTTACTTTTTACAAACCAGCCCCGACCGTGGCATTATCACTGCCCGCTGCTGGGGCATGGAACAGACTATGTTAAGCGGCAATTAGCAAGGTAACTATTCAGAAGGAGTGAGAGAAATGGTAAGAAACGATACGTCCATCGCATCAAACAGCCTCAGGCGCAAAGCCGGCAGGCTATTGAGCATAATCAGTCTTGCGGCTCTGGTTGTTGGGATTTTCCCGGCATCTACACCCGCAGTTCAGGCACAGGGCAACTGCCAGACCTTCACTGAGACCAAACAGAACGTCTGCGGCAGGTTCCTTGACTACTGGAAGGCAAATGGCGGTCTCGCACAGCAAGGCTTCCCTATCACAGGCGAACTTGACGAAAAGAACGACACCGACGGCAAGACTTACAAGACCCAATACTTCCAGCGCGCTGTATTTGAGCTTCACCCGGAGAACAAAGCGCCGTTCGATGTACTCTTGAGCCTGCTCGGCAACTTCGAGTACAGAAGGCGCTACGGCACCGATGGCGCTGACAGCCAGAAGATAAGCGCCGAGAATCCACTCAAGTTCTCCCAGACCGGCAAGACGGTCGGCGGCAAGTTCCGTGCTTACTGGGAGAAGAACGGCGGCCTGACCCAGCAAGGCTTCCCTATCTCCGAAGAATTCCAGGAGAGAAGCAACACTGACGGCAAGACATACACCGTGCAGTACTTCGAGCGTGCCGTCTTCGAGCTTCACCCGGAGAATAACGCCGCGAACGAAGTGCTCTTGAGCTTGCTCGGCAAGTTCCGCCTCGACCTGAAGGCAGCAGGTACGGGCAAAGTGGTCCCGCCCGATAACCAGGAAGGCATGAAGAAGCTTTCGGGCCAGGTCATCATTGACGGCTCCAGCACGGTATATCCAATCACTGCGGCGGCAGCAGAAGAGTTCAACCAGTATGCACCCAACGTGCGAGTGCCGGTCGGCATTTCTGGAACGGGCGGCGGCTTCAAGAAGTTCTGCGCCGGTGAGAGCGATATCAGCGACGCCTCTCGCCCTATCTCCGTTTCAGAAGTAAAGGCGTGCGCCGATAAGCAGATCCAGTATATCGAGCTTCCAGTAGCGTATGACGGCTTGGCTGTGGTGGTCCACCCCCAGAATACATGGGTTGACAACCTGACCGTTGCTGAGCTAAAGAAAATGTGGGAGCCGGCAGCTCAGGGCAAAATCACAAACTGGAACCAGATACGCACAAGCTTCCCCAATAGGCCCCTCAAGCTGTTTGGCGCGGGTACAGACTCCGGCACATTCGACTACTTCACTGAGGCTATTGTGGGTACGGCCAAGTCGAGCCGTGGTGACTTCCAGGCAAGTGAAGATGACAATGTGCTTGTACAGGGCGTATCGGGCGATGTGAACGCACTTGGCTACTTCGGCTTCGCCTACTATGGTGAGAACGCCAGCAAGTTGAAACTAGTGCCTATCAAGGCAACCGATACCGCATCTGCTATTGCCCCATCAATAGACACGGTCAAGAGCGGCGCCTACCAGCCATTGAGCCGCCCACTTTTCATTTATGTGAAAAAGGCGTCCATGGCACGGCCCGAAGTGAAGATGTTCGTGAACTTCTACCTGAGCAAGAGCTTCACTCCGCTCATCCAGACCCGCGAGGTCGGCTACATTGCCCTGACAGATGAACTCTATAAGGCAATCGCCGACCGCGCCAAGTTCGAGGTGGTAGGTACCCTCTTCCCTAAGGGGAACGAGGTCGGCGCGACACTCGACCGCTACCTGGGCAAGTAAGTAAGCATGAGCAGGGGTGACCTTGCCATGATAAGATGGGAGCTTATAATCTTTATAAGCTCCCATCCCTTGCGTGAGATATTCGTTTCATACAGTTCATGAACCGAGACAATATGGGGAGGGTTCCCCCGGCCTTACCCCTGTCCCGGTCAGTTTCCTCCTACACCCCCTCTCTCTGGGCATAGGGAGAGGGGCGCGGGTTCGGAACTAGCCAAACTTAAAGACTCTGTTCCTCTTCAACGGTTCCATCGCCGTGCTTGGCTACCCAGATATTAAAAGCATCGTTAACATCTGCTTACATATCGTTAACAAGTTGAAAATACCAGATTTGTATACTAAGCTGGGCAAAAGAAATCAAACAGGCATAAATGTTGATGTTTAACGAGGAGGAAGTTAGTATGTATTCGATCAACGCAAAACGTTTATTCGCAACCGGTGCGCTCGCAGCAATGCTTCTGCTGAATGCCTGCGACTCAGGCTCCACAGCGCAACCCACCTCAACTACGGGCGCAAGCGGCACAGCGCCGACGGCCATGATGGGTGATGCAACCGCGACGACCGGCGGGGCAAGCAGCGGTGGTGAAGTGATGGAGCCAGCTAACGCAAGTGAGCTTAAGGGATTGTCCGGCCAAATCATCATCGACGGCTCCAGCACGGTATATCCGGTGACTGCGGCGGCGGCTGAAGAGTTCAACCAGTATGCGCCGAACGTGCGCGTGCCGGTAGGTGTATCAGGCACGGGCGGTGGCTTCAAGAAGTTCTGCGCCGGTGAAACCGACATCCAGGACGCTTCTCGACCTATATCAACCAGCGAAGTGGAAACCTGCACAGCGAATAAGATCGAGTTTATCGAGTTGCCGGTAGCGTATGACGGTCTGGCCGTATTGGTGAACCCGAAGAACGACTGGGTTGATCACCTTACCGTCGCTGAGCTTAAGAAAGCATGGGAGCCTGAGGCACAAGGCACGGTGTCCAATTGGAATCAGCTACGCTCAAGCTTCCCCGATAAGCCCCTCAAACTGTTCGGTCCAGGTACAGACTCAGGCACGTTTGACTATTTCACAGAGGCTATAGTGGGTAAGGCAAAGTCGAGCCGTGGTGACTTCCAGGCCAGCGAGGACGACAACGTGCTTGTGACCGGTGTGGCAAACGACGTGAACGCGCTCGGCTACTTCGGCTTCGCCTACTACGGTGAGAACTCCGGCAAACTTAAGTTGGTGCCGATCAAGGCTACTGATACAGCGGAGGCAATTCTCCCGTCCGTAGATACGGTCAAGAACGCCACTTACCAGCCTTTGAGCCGCCCTCTCTTCATATACGTGAAGAAGGAATCGGCTGTACGACCGGAAGTAAAAGCCTTCGTGAACTTCTACCTGAGCAAGAGCTTTACCCCTCTCGTTCAGTCGAGGGAAGTAGGCTATATCGCGCTTCAGGACGAAATCTATAGCGCCATCGGTAAGCGATTCGAGGCAGGCACACTGGGCACTCTTTTCCCCAAGGGCGCTGAGGTCGGCGCGACACTTGACCGTTACGTCAAGCCGTAATTGGGGGTTCAAAATTCAAGGTTGTGAGTCCAGACGCTATACAACCTTGAACCTTGAACCTTGAACCTTGAACCTTGAACCCGTAACAGGAGCAGAAATGGCACAGGAGACATTAACCTCACGGGAGTACCCCGGTAGGTTTCCGGGCCGTGGTAATCTTGGACGCAATAGGGCCAGGGACATCAAGGAAAGGGTTATCCAGGGCGCGCTCTTTTTGGCTGCCCTGGTATCGGTACTCACCACCTTAGGCATCGTTCTATCGCTTTTCAGCGAGACGTGGGACTTCTTCCAGAAGGTGTCCCTTGCTGAGTTTCTCTTCGAGACAGAGTGGACACCGCTCTTCTCTATACAGAAATTTGGCATCTGGGCGCTTGTTTCGGCAACCCTCATGACCTCGTTCATAGCCTTGCTTATTGCCGTCCCGCTGGGACTTGTCGCGGCTACCTACCTCAGCGAATTCGCGTCGTCGCGAGCGCGGGATATACTCAAGCCGATATTAGAAGTACTCGCGGGCGTGCCGACCGTAGTGTACGGCTTCTTCGCGCTCTTCTTCGTCACTCCTCTGCTGCAAAGGATAATCCCTGAATTGAGCGGCTACAACTCATTGAGCGCGGGGATGGTAATGGGCATTATGATCTTGCCGATGGTTGCCTCCCTGAGCGAAGATGCGATGTCGTCTGTGCCTGCCTCGTTGCGGGAGGGGGCTTACGGCCTGGGCGCGACCCGCTTCGAAGTAGCCACTAAGGTTATCTTTCCGGCGGCGCTCTCAGGCATCATCGCCTCGGTGATTCTCGCTCTGTCACGTGCCGTGGGCGAAACGATGATCGTGGCGATAGCCGCAGGCCAAAGCCCTAATTTCACGTTCAATCCATTGGAGACCGTAGAGACGATGACTGCCTATATCGTCCAGGTAAGCCTGGGGGACACGCCCGCTGGGTCACTGGCTTATCAGACAATATTCGCGGTAGGCACATCCCTCTTTATCATGACTTTCATTATGAATGTAATCAGCCAGTGGTTCGTACGCAGGTTCCGTGAGGTATACGATTAATGAGTGCCATAGGAGTAGGTGAAGCGACAATCAAAGGGGGAGGGCCGCCCCCAGCCTCTGCCGAGGAGATGTTCCGGCCCAACCTGGCGGCGCGCAAGGCCAAAGGATATATATTCACCGGCCTGGGCATACTGAGCATCCTTATCGGGATAGGCACATTGGTAATCCTGCTGGGGGATGTACTTGTGCGCGGCCTACCCTGGCTCGACCTACAGTTCCTCAATAGCTTCGACTCCCGGTTCGCTGAACGGGCAGGCTTGAAGGCCGCCCTTTACGGCACGGCTTACATGATGTTCTTCACGATACTCTTCGCGCTGCCCCTGGGTATCATGTCGGCGGTTTACCTGGAGGAATACGCGGGGGATAGCCGCCTCAACAGGTTTATCGAAGTCAACATATCGAATCTTGCTGGCGTGCCTTCTATCATTTATGGCCTGTTAGGCTTGCAGGTGTTCGTGCGCTGGTTCGCTCTGGAGCGGAGCGTGCTTGCCGGGTCGCTGACGATGGCGCTGCTGGTTCTGCCGATCATAATCGTGGCGGCGCGGGAAGCCATACGCGCTATCCCTTCCAGCATCCGAGACGCCTCGTATGCAGTCGGCGCGACCCGCTGGCAGACGATCCGGCACCATGTTCTGCCTTATGCTTTCCCAGGAATCCTGACAGGCAACATCCTCGCAGCCTCCCGCGCAATCGGCGAGACCGCACCCCTCATCACCATAGGCGCGCTCACGTTTGTCCTTTTCACGCCGGACGATCCGATGGACACCTTCACCGCGTTGCCCATCGTCATTTTCAACTGGACATCGAAGGCGCAGGCAGAGTTCCACGACCTTGCCGCGGCCGGTATTATAGTGCTGATGGCCGTGCTACTTACGATGAACTCGCTGGCAATATGGCTGCGTTACCGTCTGCGTAAGCGTTTCTAGAACTGGGAGATAATATATAATGATCACACTGAACGGCTCAAATAAGACAGGGCTTGGGAGCACTATGCTGAAGACTGATAATTCTCCGCAGACAACCTACCAGGAAGGAGCAGACACTAAAGATGCCATCGTCGAGGTTAGCGACCTTAGCCTGTGGTACGGCACTACTCGCGCTCTGACCGATGTCTCGCTCCGGTTCCCGCGCAACAAAGTTACCGCGCTTATTGGGCCGTCGGGCTGCGGGAAAAGCACGCTGCTCAGGTCTATCAACCGCATGAACGACTTGATCAAAGGGGTACGTACACAAGGCACCGTACTGCTCGAAGGGAACGATATCTATAGGAAGGGTGTAGACCCCGTGGAGGTGCGCCGCCGGGTAGGTATGTTCTTCCAGAAGCCGAACCCTTTCCCTCGCTCTATCAAGGAGAACATCCTCTATGGCGCGAAAGTGAACGGCTATAAGGGCAACCAGGATGAACTTATCGAATGGTCGCTCAAAAAGGCTGCGCTTTGGAACGAGGTCAAAGATAACCTCAACAAGAGCGGGTTGGCGCTCTCCGGCGGCCAGCAGCAACGACTTTGCATTGCCCGCGCAATCGCGTTACAGCCGGAAGTGCTGCTCATGGACGAGCCTGCCTCAGCCCTCGACCCGATCTCGACCTTGAAGATAGAAGACCTCATGGGCGAGCTTGTGCAGGATTATACCATCATTATCGTGACCCACAATATGCAGCAGGCGGCGCGTATCTCCGAATTCACAGGCTTCATGCTCTCCGATGAGAAGATTCGCGGGCAGCTTGTGGAGTTTGGCCGCACCGCCACCATGTTCTCTACTCCCAAAGACAAGCGCACGGAAGACTACATAACAGGTCGCTTTGGGTAGGAATTACGAATTACGAATTACGGATGAAACGCAAAGACGCAAAGGGAGCAAAGATCGCAAAGTTATTCTTGATTTCGTATGTATCTGATGGCTGACGGCTGACGGCTGATAGCTAATTCGTAATTCCCGAACGGTAAGGAGACCAGATAATTATGCCAAGAGACCTGTTTCACCTCGAGTTGCAGCGCGTGCAGGAGGATATGCTTGTAATGGCAAGCATGGTCAGTAACGCTATGGAGCGGTCGGTGAACTCGCTCAAGCAAAGAGACATGAAGCTTGCCCAGGACGTAATAAACGACGACGGCAAGATAAACCAGCAGCGCTTTGGAATAGAAGAAGCCTGTCTGCATCTTATCACGACCCAGCAGCCGATTGCTTCCGACCTACGCATTATCGCGGCCGTGCTCAATGTTATCACCGACCTGGAGCGTATGGGCGACCATGCGGAAGGGATCGCTAAGGTAAGCATCATGATTGGCGATGAGCCGCCGCTAAAGCCTCTGGTAGACATACCTCGCATGGACGAGATGGCTCGCTCTATGCTGCAGCGAAGCATGGACGCCTTCATGAGCCGGGATGAGGCGAGCGCCCGTGAAATCGCCGACGAAGACGACGCTATCGACCAGTTATACGACCAGATTTACCAGGAGCTTCTTACCTTTATGATGGCTGACCCAAGTACAATCAACCGCGCTACTCACCTCTTGTGGGTGGCTCACAACCTGGAGCGGATAGCCGACCGCGTAACTAACATCTGCGAGCGTGTTGTCTTCCTCACCACCGGGCGAATGGAAGAGTTCAACCACCCAAAGTATTAGCGGGATGTCCACTATGAAGGCACCAACGACCGTCGAGACGGCAGCCTTGCCGCCATTTCTCGCCGACCTGAGTAATAGCTATACAGGGAGCTTGATCGCCCTCCACACCGGACGTGGTACGTATGTGGGGCGGTTGCTGTCCGTCAGCTCTGCCTATGTCACCCTGGACGCCGACTCGGACGCGCTAGACGAGCAGGTCTACATGCGTATAGATACGCAACGGATCGAAGCGGTAGAGCTTCTACCGTTCTGACAGCCAGGATGTAGAGGCCGCCCATCCATAGTCGTCTCAGCCCGCATATTAGTTCGGGTTAATGACTAAATCTCTGTGAACTTTCCTGGCGACCTGCGCTCCAAGCATAAACACAGCCCACAGTTCGATCAGTTGCTCCTGAGTAAGCGACAAACCTGAGATAATCTCTTCGAAGTCGGCTGTGAGGTTGTGTGGCTCGCTTCTGGTGGCCGCAGTTCGGCTATTGCTCGCCACTGAGCGAGAAATCTCGAACATAAACTGTACAACTTCGTTCACATCGTTTCTGCTTGTGCTTGTCTGAGTGTCGTTTAGCATAGTACGCTCTCCTGGTGGTTGCTACCACTCTAACTTTGTTACTTAAGAGAACGCCCATTCTTGCTCTAAGTTAGCCCTATGAACGCATTTGGTGG
>JBDSDS010000239.1:0-3301 GCA_039920445.1 Chloroflexia bacterium | reverse complement strand
GTAATCGGGCGCGATTCCTTGGTGATTATCTCCTTGATGACATCTTTGGCAGAGAGTGAGGCAGAGAAGAAGTCGCTAAAAGGGATGACCCTCTTGCTTGGGAGCATCACATACTTGCTGGCGGTTGCGCGGCTCACCGTGCTCTCGTGGATACCGAGGTATTGGGCTACTTGCGCCCTGGTGAGCGGCCTGAGATGGCGCACGCCCTGCCGTATGTAGTCCTCTTGCACCTGGATGAGACATTCGGTGATGCGCCTCATCGTCTCGCGGCGCTGGTTGATATTAGAGATAAAGAGCTTGGAGCGGTTCACGTAGCGGCGGACATGGTCACGCTCACCGTCGGACATCGCGGCGCGTGTAGGCGTTGCTTCCGTTGCAAGTCGGTGGTACAACGGGTTAACACGCAGGCTGAAACGATAGGTCTCAACCACCTCCGGTTCAAGTGCCCCGTCGCGCATATGGATTATCACGTCCGGTATAACGAAGCGCGTGGGTGATGGCGACCGCCAGGAGCGTCCTTTCGGCGCATCATCCAGGGGCCGGGGTTGCATATGGCTCTTGATAAAGTCCCGCACCTCCACGACCTGCTCGTAGGAGATATTGAGCGCCTGGGCGATAATCGTAAACTTATGCTCGCCAAGCTCTGTGAGGTAGTTTGTCACGATCTCTCGCACGTGCGGCGTTACCTTTAGCTCCCCGCTCTCGGTTATTTCATCAAGCTGTATAAGCAGGCATTCCCGCAGGTCTCGCGCTCCAACCCCGACAGGACCTACGCGCTGCAACACCATGAGCACACGCTCAACCCTGTCTTCAGTGACCTCAAGTTGCATACTCGCCGAGGCCACGGTACATCTAAGGAAACCCTGCTCGTCCAGGTTGCCGACTAGGTAGCTACCGATAAAATAATCTTCCGATGGGAGGGAAACAGCCAGGTCGCTCAGAAGCTGCTCGGTCATTGTCGCTTCACTGGCGACAAGGGTTAGAGGATCAAAATCCTCATCGTCCGAGAGGGCTGCGCTGCCTTTGGGCCTGTAGTCTTCGAACTCGTAATCGTCGTCGGCCCCGCTGCCTGTCAGGGTCTTTTCCGCCTGGCGGCTTCGGTCGTTGTTGGAGGCTGGGATAACAGCCTGCATGCAAACGGGGCAATAGCGGCTGGTCGTGCCTGCGCCGCAGGAGGTACAGGTGGTGCTTTCAACGCTTTCCAGCGCCGGATTCTCGTCAAGCTCGGTCCGCACAACGTGCTGTAGCTCCAGTGAAGAAAGGGCTAGCAGCTGGTTGACCATGATGAGGGTAGGCGATACCCTCATAGAATGTTCGGGGACCGCCTGCATTTGCATGTTTTGGTCCACTATCACCTCCTGGCAGTTGCGTAATCTCACACGGTGCGTATAGAATAGGCACACTACGCGTGACCATTATACTGGTGATGCTGCCGTCGCGCAACCAGTGTGCCAAGTGATGGCATATATCTTGCAAAAACAATATGAAGAACAGGGTTGCTATAGTCACGGAGGGTTGTTGGATGCTATGCAATGAGGCGGAACTAGCTCAGCGCGCATCGACGCACGACCAGGAGGCGTTTGCAGAGTTGTATAACGCCTATGTGGACAAGATATACAAGTATATATACTATAAAGTCGGTAACGCGCCGGACGCCGAGGACCTGTGCGAGCAGGTTTTTCTCAAGGCATGGGAGGCGATTGGCCGCTATACATGGTGTGGCTATCCATTTTCCTCATGGTTGTACAAACTTGCCCATAATATTGTGGTTGACCACTATCGCACGCGCCGCGAAACACTCCCCCTAAGTGAGGTATCGGCGGCTTCCAGCGCGCTTGTGGCTCCTGATAATGCGTTGCGCCAGATGCTCGATGCTGCCGAATTGCGTGAGGCGCTCAGCCACCTTACTGATGAGCAGCGTCAGGTAATCGCCCTCAAATTCATCGAGGGTTACGAAAATGTGGAAATCGCGCAGATGATGAATAAGAAAGAAGGGGCTATTCGTGCTCTCCAATATAGGGCGCTTCGCAGCTTACAATGCGTCCTGGAAGCCGAAGAGGCCAAGCAGCTTGAGTTTGCGGTTAGCCTGATGAACGCGAGAGCCAGTTAGTTCTAACCAGCATCATTAGACATGTAGAAGGGGCAGCCGATATGCTGCCCCTTCTGTTTACCCCAAAAACCGTGGGGTTGGTCCTCAGTCCGCCTATTCTTCGCTGCTGACGATATCGAAATCGAGCCTGCACAAGCCAACGTGGGCGAGTAGACCCTGGCGGTTGATGGTAGCGATAAAACCCTGATCGCGATCGCCAGCCGAGTAGAACTGGCTGCTACCCTCGGCAAATATCTCCTGTGCCCTGGAGGTAATCGCCTCTACATGCTCAGGCTCGGTTATGACCAGGAACTTATCCCCACCCACGTGTCCTATGAATACATCGGGCTGCCCGGCGTCTTGAATCGCTCGCGTCAGCGCTTCCGCTGCAAGCTTTATCATCTGGTCGCCTTCGAGGAATGAATAAGACTCGTTGTAAGCCGTGAAGTTCGCAACATCAATATAGATGATGGACCAGGGGCTAGTAGAGTCGGCGGTACGCTCTTTTATTTTCCCCTCGATCAACTGCGTTCCGGGGAGACCGGTTAATTCAGAGACGGTTTCGTGGTAGAGATGGTGGAGTTGTGCCCGCACCCTGACGCTCAGTTCCTCCGGGTCGAACGGCTTGACTACGTAGTCGTCGGCCCCGCGCTGGTAGCCAAGCACCTTGTTAGGTACGGCGCTGCGAGCGGTGAGCATAATCACCGGGATGTGGTTCGTGCGCGGGTTCTGTTGCATCAGGCGGCAGACTTCGTAGCCGTCCATACCAGGGAGCATCAAATCAAGGATGACAAGGTCTGGTGTGCTTTCGTCGAGCACCTGCAAAGCTTCTTCTCCCGAATAGGCGTGAGAGGTAGCATGGCCCTCGCTGCGTAGGTGCTCTTCGAGCAGCTCTACGATGGTCGGTTCGTCATCAACTATTAGTATCTTGCTCATAATCGTGTGTAATACAATCCGGCAAGGGGTTACAACGACTTGCCGGTTCTAGGGATACCTTTGTAGTAAATTAGAAGCAAGAGTTGGGCCATCTTTCTCTTGAATGAACTTCCGGTTTCGACAGGCACATGCAAATCAGCAGTTGTTTGTTCAACTGCACCTGTTTGGAGTACCCGCTTGCGCTGCTGGAGATGCTAAGCTGGTGACTTGCCTATGGTGTTGTGTAACATGTTACCTCGCTCCTCCCAGATTAGAGACAGAGACTATGAATAGACC
>JBDSDS010000238.1:0-7067 GCA_039920445.1 Chloroflexia bacterium | reverse complement strand
TCGCACGCAATCGGCGCGCACCTGGGCAGCCAGCGTCTCTAGCTCGTCCCTATCGGGCTGCTCGGTTTCCCTTGGCTGCCTCACCCCGATACGGTTCTTGATGTCCATAATCTGCTCTAACCCTCGTCCTTCACGGTTGCATAACGATTGGCCGGTCAAAAAAGCGGGTCCAAAATCACGTTCATCTAGCATAACACCCTGTGCGGGCTTAGTCAATCTGCCTTACCCTGCTGCTCTACCGTCGCAGGGGCCATTCATTTGCCTGGACAACCTCCTGAGCTTGTATTTTGTTAATGCTGATGTTATCATTGCGCACGCCTGGGACCTGGAGGCGATTCACCCGGTTGAGGAGGTAGAAAATGGGTGGGGAAAGAAAAAGCGGTGTTCAGAAATTCTTCACTGGTCTGGTCTCGGCCTCCACCGCTGCCCGCATGGAGGCTGATTCCCGCACCTGGATGTTGCAGTGCCCGAAGTGCGGATACGAACGATCCATATGGGACATGGGCGGCATCCGCTACAAAGCCGTGGGGAACTCTCGGAACTTCATGCGCTGCGTGAACTGCGGGGAGCGAAGTTGGCATCAAATGTACAAGCAGTTAGGGCCACTCCCTGAAAGCCCTGCTCGTGTGTCCCCCGCCCAAACCGTCAGTACCTCCGCCACCGCTCCCGCCGCCGCCAGGCGCCTCCCACGCTGGCTCATGTGGACTATACCCCTGGGGGCACTGGCTGGGGTGGCTGTCATCGTCCTGGGTATCGTGTTCCTTACGTTTTCTCTCATACAGCCCATAGTAGACGTTGGAGATGGCTTTATGACGGCGCTTAAAACCAACAATGATGCCCAGGCCTACGCTCTTTGCGCACCCGACCTACAGAATAAGCTAGGCAGCGTGACAGGCATGTCGGCCCTCGTGCAGGACTACCGACCCGCTCAGTGGAGCTGGAACACCCGCAGCATCCGTAACGGTGTAGGCCGACTGGGAGGCTCCTTCACCTCGACCGATGGCAAGAGCGGCACAGTTCAAATCACGCTACGCCAGGTCGGTGACAACTGGGGAATAGTCAGTTTTCGCCTGAATCTGACCTGATAGCGCTTGCGCCCACTCTTACTCTCCCATCTCCATCAGAAACAAACTCAACAAGCCAGTCTCCACTCCCTGGAAGTGACTTCAGTCGCAATTGATCGGAGAATGAATTGGCCCTGCCTACCCTCGTGGGGTGTTTGTAGATCCTGCCGATATGCTATGATATACAGACGACTGGTAACAGCGTTCTGGGGAGGATATGGCGACATGAGCGAGCGTACGACCAAACGGATGACGATGGCCCAGGCGACCATCGCCTTCCTTAAGAACCAGTACGTCGAGCGAGACGGCATAGAGCAACCTTTCTTCGCAGGATGCTTCGGCATCTTCGGGCATGGCAACATTGCGGGCATAGGCCAGGCGCTTGCCCAGCATACCGATTTCCGCTACTACCAGAGCCGTAACGAGCAGGCGATGGTGCATACTGCTGTAGCCTACGCGAAAACCAGGAACCGCCTCCAAACTTTCGTCTGCACATCGTCCATCGGGCCGGGGGCCACCAATATGGTCACCGGAGCCGCCGTCGCCACCGCCAATCGCCTGCCGGTGCTCCTTCTGCCGGGCGACATCTTTGCACGCCGCAACGTTGCTCCGGTACTGCAGCAACTTGAGTGGGAGCACAGCCAGGATGTCTCGGTCAACGACTGCTTCAAGCCTGTCAGCCGCTACTGGGACCGAATCAACCGCCCCGAGCAACTGCTGACCACTCTGCCCGAAGCGATGAGGGTGCTTACCAGCCCGGTGGATACAGGCGCAGTAACACTCGCGCTGCCCCAGGACGTGCAGGCCGAGGCGTATGCTTACAATGAAGCCTTGTTCCGCAAACGGGTATGGCATATCCTGCGCAATCGCCCGGACCGTAGCGCGCTTGAGCGGGCCGCAGAGTGGATAAGGGCCAGCAAGCGCCCCCTGATCGTGGCGGGCGGGGGATTGGTATACTCTGAGGCTACTGAGGTGCTGCGCCGCTTCATAGATACGACCGGCATCCCGGTGGGTGAAACGATGGCGGGCAAAGGTAGTCTGCGCTACGATCACTCACTAAACCTGGGTGCCATTGGCGCTACCGGAACGCTGGCTGCTAACCGCATTGCGAAGGATGCTGACCTGGTGATAGGCATTGGCACCCGCTACACCGACTTTACCACCGCATCAAAGACGGCGTTCCAGCACCCCGAAGTGCGCTTCGTCAATATCAACGTGGCCGAGTTCGATGCCTATAAGCATCATGCATTGCCCCTGGTGGGTGATGCCAGAGCCACCCTGGAGGAATTGGCTACGCTGCTGGATGGATTCAGCGTGGACGAGGAGTACCGCCGCCTATCAGAGAGACTGCACGCTGAGTGGGATCAAGAAGTAGAACGGATTTATAGCATCCGCAACACCCCTTTGCCCAGCCAGGGCGAACTGATTGGCGCGGTCAACGAGTTGGGCGACCCCGGTGGGATCATGGTCTGTGCCGCAGGCAGCATGCCGGGCGACCTGCACAAGTTATGGCGGGCGCGTCACCCCAAGAACTACCACCTTGAATACGGCTACAGCACGATGGGCTACGAGATCGCGGGCGGGCTGGGAATCAAGATGGCCGAACCCGAGCGTGAAGTGTACGTAATAGTAGGCGATGGCAGCTACCTGATGCTCTCATCCGAGATCGTCACTTCTATTCAGGAAGGCTACAAGCTGACTATCGTGTTGTTCGATAACCACGGCTTCAAGAGCATCGGCGCGCTCAGCCGCTCGCTCGGTCAGGGCGGCTTCGGCACGCGCTACGTCTATCCTAAAGACGGCGTGCTGCCGGGGGACGAGCCTGGGGATAATGGTGCAGAGGCACATACCCTGCCGGTTGACCTGGCGGAGAACGCACGCAGCCTCGGCGCCTGTGTCTTCAAATGCGAGAGCTATAGCGACTTTGTGGAAGCGTTAGAGGCGGCTAAATCAACCGACCGCACGACTGTGATCTACATACAGAACGACCGCATGGTGGGCGTACCCGGCTACGAAAGCTGGTGGGACGTGCCGGTTGCCGAAGTGAGTGATATGCCAGCGGTAAATGCCGCCCGCAAAGAGTGGGAGAAGATGAGGGCAAAAGAACGTTATTATTTATAACGAGGGGCGAATAAGACAAATCACGTTTCACGTTTCACGTTTCACATCTTGATGAGGTAAACAAATGAACAATATCAGCGACATACGGATCGCAAACGCACCCTGCTCGTGGGGCAGATTTGAGTTCAAGGAGTTGGCGACTGACAGCATCGCCTCCGAGCAGATGCTAGACGAGCTACGAGACACCGGCTACACAGGCACCGAGCTGGGCGATTGGGGCTTCATGCCGACTGAACCCGAAGCACTCAAGGACGAAATGAGACGGCGGGACCTGACCATGGTGGGGGCGTTCGTGCCGGTCGCGCTGCGGGACCCCGATGCGCACGCAGAAGGCGAGGCACACGTACTGGAAGTGGCTCGGCTGCTGGCTGCCGTGGCTCCTGTGGATGCAGCTTCCAACGGCCCATTCCTGATCCTCGCCGACGCGAACGGAACCGTGCCGGTACGCACACGCAACGCTGGTCGGGTTAAGCTTGAGATCGGCTTGAGCGCGGACGAGTGGCGTACTTTTGCGAGCAGTGCTGAGCGGATCGCCCGCGCAGTGCGTGATGAGACCGGACTTCGGGCAGTGTTCCACCACCATTGCGCCGGTTACATCGAGACACCCGACGAGGTCGCCCATCTGCTCGACCTGACCGACCCCGACCTGTTGGGCCTGGTCTTCGACACCGGCCATTACGCATACGGTACCGGCGTCAACGACGGCAGCGAGGTGCTGGCAGGGCTTGACCAGTTCGCCGACCGGATTCAGCACGTGCATTTCAAGGACTGCCACCCGGAGATCGCGGAGCGAGCACGAGCAGGGGAGTGGGACTACTATACGGCGGTGGGGAATGGCGTGTTTTGTGAGCTTGGCAAGGGGTACATTGACTTCCCTGCGGTAACAGCATGGCTACGCGCACAGGATTATCGTGGGTGGATCACTGTCGAGCAAGACGTCCTTCCAGGTATGGGCACGCCCAAGGCGAGCGCGCAGCGCAACCGCGAATACCTGCGAACGCTTGGTCTATAGCACTGAAGCAGCAGCAAAGCCCTGCGAGAGTTCACTACGTTCATGTTCACGGTCTGTTCACGGTCGAAATCCACCTACGTGGACTATTCTATCCCCAGGTAATCCGCGCAGGTGGACTTTGCTCTCATGTAGCCCGTGAATTTATTCGCTGGATGCGCGTAAGGATCGCAATAAATGCCTATTCGGTAGCGCCGGTGTTGCGCTCCCCTTCATCACCGATCCACACCGTCTTTACAATCGTGAACTCGCGAATGCCGTAGGTGCCAAGTTCGCGGCCATAACCCGACCGCTTGACCCCGCCGAACGGTAGGCGTGGATCGGAAGCTACCATCCCGTTGACAAACACCTGGCCCGCCTCGATCTCCTCTATGAAGCGCGTTCTCTCGTCCTGTTTATTGGTCCATACGCTCGAACCGAGGCCGAACCTGGTGGCGTTAGCAAGGTTGATCGCTTCATCAATACCCCTCACGCGGTAAAGCGAAGCCACCGGCCCAAACAACTCTTCGTGATAGGCAGGGGCATCTTCGTGTATATCGGTAATCACAGTGGGCGCATAGTAGTTGCCGGGCCGGTCCAGGCGCTTGCCGCCTGTGAGCACCCTGACACCCTTCTCTATCGACTTGATCACCTGGTCGTCCAGATCGGAGAGAATCGACTCTGTGGCGAGCGGGCCGACCTCGGTAGTTTCATCCATTGGGTCGCCTACTTTAAGGTCCGCCATACCCCGCACGAACCGCTGCTCAAACTCGTCAGCAATAGACTCGTCAACGATGATTCGCTTGGCAGCGATACACGACTGGCCGTTATTGATAGTGCGGGCAATCACGGCGGTCTTTACTGCCGCTTCCAGGTCCGCGCTCGGCATTACGATGAATGGATCGCTGCCGCCCAGTTCGAGCACACTCTTCTTGATATACTTGCCCGCCTCGCTGCCTATACTGCTACCCGCCGGTTCACTACCCGTGAGCGTGGTCGCCGCCACTCGATCATCTTCGAGCACCTGCTGCACTTGATCGGCGGTAATCAGCAGCGCCTGGAACGCGCCCTCAGGAAAGCCTGCCAGCAGCAAAAGGTCCTCGATAGCCAGCGCGCATTGGGGCACATTCGAGGCATGCTTGAGCAGAGCAACATTGCCGGCCATAAGGGTAGGCGCAGCGAAACGCAGCACTTGCCAGAAGGGGAAGTTCCACGGCATCACGGCCAGGATCACGCCCATCGGCTGGTAGTGGATGTAGCTCATGTCCGCATCGGTCTCCACAATCTCATCGGCCAGGAAACGCTCGCCGTTGTTCGCGTAGTACCGGCACCCGCTGGCACACTTGACCACCTCGGCCACCGCCGACTTGAGGGTCTTACCCATCTCGGTAGTGATGATACGTGCGAACTTTTCCTTCTCAGACTCAAGGATGTCGGCTGCGCGTAGAAGGTTCTCTTTCCGCTCGCTAAAAGGTGTCTTGCGGTATTCGCGGAAAGTCTCAATCGCTCGCTGCAACTTTTCTTCGATCTGCTCGTCAGTTAGCGGCTCAAAGGTACGAATGGTCTCACCTGTGGTCGGGTTCGTGCTTGCTATGATCTGCCTGGTTGTTGATGTCATTGTAAATACCTCGCTTTTTGCATTTGGGTTGATGCGTGAAACGTAAAGGGATTAGGGATCGGAGATTACCTCGATATTGACCTCTAGCAGGGCAAACGCATCTAAACTGGGCGTCAATGGTGCAAAGCTAGCCTGACCGAGAACCCACTCTCCTTTGTCATTCTGAACGAAGTGAAGAATCCGTCTCTAGGAACGCCTAACAAAACGTATAGACCACGCTAGGTCTGAGTAAGGGAGATGTAGGGATGGACGATCTCTTCCACCACCGTGTGCCTCAGTTTATCTGTCTGCTCAACGCATCATAATCAGGGCAGGGAAAAGCCAGAGAATGACTATTCCATAACCTGTATAGCCCGATCCACGCATACGCTGCCATTAGTGCAAACACTACCAGTATGCAGGTGAAGGCTCCAGTAATATCCTCTGCGGTTGCATCCCCATACGGGCACTTCCTTATCGGGTTGGTTTTCCCATAACCACAGTTTACAGCACCAGCTAGGTTTTGTTAGTAGTTCAGACTCACCCGTACGGATTCATCACTTCGTTCAGAATGACAATACTGGCTTGGTTCGTTTCTACTGTGGATCAGTGCTCAACCTAGATGTCATTGCCCTGCTCATCACAACCCGCCTTCGTTTGACGACCAATATCCAGTGTGCTATGATGTGTTGCCCTTCGCGGCAGATATATAATTCTGAGGGATAGAAGACTTCATGTCCAGTTATCGGATCGCGCTAATTCCAGGAGACGGCATCGGCCAGGAGGTAGTGCCTGCGGCCTTGGGTGTGCTCAACCGCGTAGCCGAAGTGACAGGCGCTTTTTCCCTTTCGACGCATGAGTTCTCCTGGGGCTGTGAGCATTACCTGCGTACTGGGTCGATGATGGATGTTGATGGCCTCAAAAGGCTGGCCGACTTTGATGCCATTTTCCTCGGGGCAGTAGGCTTCCCCAACGTACCGGACCATGTTTCGCTCTGGGGTCTGCTCCTTCCTATTCGCCAGGGCTTCGACCAGTATGTGAACCTGCGCCCCATTAAGTTGCTGCCCGGTATAAAAGGCCCGCTGTACGGCAAGACTCCCGACGACATTGATATGCTATTTATACGCGAAAACACCGAAGGCGAGTACTGCGGCCACGGTGGGCGGCTGTACGTTGGCACCCCCAACGAGGTAGCCACGCAAACCGCCGTCTTCACCCGCAGGGGAACCGAGCGCGTAGTCCGATACGCCTTTGAACAGGCTCGCGGGCGGCGCAAAATGCTGGCTAATTGTACCAA
>JBDSDS010000237.1:0-3846 GCA_039920445.1 Chloroflexia bacterium | reverse complement strand
AATGGACGTATGACCCGGACGACACCGATACAACCTATACGACCGATTACGTCTACCTGTTGCGGGAAAACAACCAACAGACACGCATGGTGCATGACCAGCATATTCTTGGGCTTTTCCCGCGTGGCGAGTGGCTGCGGCTGCTGAGCCAAGTCGGCTTTCAGCCGGAGATCACCCGCGACCAGTATGAGCGCGACATATTCGTCGCACGTCGACCGAATCGTGACATGATGCGGTCCAACATGGCGCTGTAGCAGACTCTACTTTACTGCTGCAAGTGCGTTATCAAGCGCCTTGCGGTCGGTCGAAGAGATAAGCGTCACCCTGTCGCCCGAATATTTCAGGCCGAAATAGCGCCCCCCGTTGCTCCAGAGCTTGTCACCTTCCGGCTGGGCAGCCACGAACGTCTCTTGCAGGGCATTGTAAAACTCATTCGCCTCGCTTGCAGTGTCCCACCGCGAGTCGATAAAGAGCAAGGCGTTGTTTCCGTTCTGGTACAGGTCGTACTTGCCGCCACCCCAACCATCCGCTGAATCTGCTGGCGCGCCCGCGCCATTCTCCCTCAATATCTCGGCGAAATCGAATTCGCCCAGCGTGCCGCTATCCTTATAGGTCCACCCTGTACCGAGGGTACTGGTGAGGGGCGGTATCATCACGGGCAGAGGCTCATCACGAGGGGTTTGTAGGTACTTATCAGGGTGCAATATCTGCTCGGAGGAGATGGGCGGGTCGGCCAACGCCTTATTCACACGGTCGAAACCCCCTTCCTCGATCAGATTGCCGACGAACGTCGCGCCCGCATCATAGGGGAAGAGAAGGCCGTTGCGGATATAGACCGGCACGCGGTCGATGACATCCGAGGGGTTGTTGCTACTTTCCGCCAGCATCTCCTCGAACTCTTCTTTTGTGAAGTGCCTGTATGCGTACATGATGCCTGCCAGCGTAGCGTCGCCCTCGACCAATGAGCGAATCGCCAGGCTCCGGTCGTCATCTTGACTATCCTCGGGCAGGAGTTTATCGAGGTCGAAGTGCTGGTCTTGCAGGCTGTGGACGAACTCGTGGGCGAGTGTCTCGCGCGCCTGTGGGCTTAACTGCTTTTGGTTTCCTAGAACGAATAGCTTATTCTCTTCAGAATCATAATATCCTGCTATATTCTCCGTATACAGGTCAATGAATAATTGGTGAAGATCGAGATCGCGGTCCTCGCTCAGCCGCATGAGCCACAGTTCTAAAGCATCTCGCTTTGCCTCGTCCTGGGGGTAGTCCTCGTCGATGTCGCGTATCAGGTTGGTGCGCAACTGGTCTCGCGTGATAAATGTCTCGGTGACATCTTCCTTCGCCTTTAGCTCGCGGACTGCGGAGGCGTCGGCCTCTACTTCAAGCACCTGTTCGTTCTCACCCGCGCTACCGGCTGAAACGGTCGGTATAACGGCTGTGCGTGCCTGCGCGGTTCTGGATGGAACGACGGTTGCTGTTCCGGTGCTGCCGTTGGGTATTTGTGAAACCCCAGTTGAGGTAGGTATTGTTTCGGAGATAGCGGTGGGGCCGATTGTGGTCCCCTGTGGAGTCGGCGCTACCGGTAGGCCAGTCACGTCACAGGCCGCCAACAATAAACAAACTAAACAAAACGAAATGCGTAATCCCTGGCGCATTCTTGCTCCCTTCTAATTATTAAGCAGCGCGCCCTTGCGCCCTACGTCATTTTACGTATCCTAACCCAGTATAGACGCTAGAATACGGTACGTCAAGCGAGAAATAAGTACCAGCGCCCAGTGATGAGTGATGAGTGGTGAGTGATGTGGGCTTTATCAGAGACTGATTCTTCACGTAGTTTACCCTCGAACGAAGTGAAGGGTTCAGAATGACAAGGGTTGGTGGGTTCGCCAAACACTCACCACTCATCGCTCACCCCTCGTATGCTATAGTTACACCACCATGCATATAATTGTGCCTATCAAACAGGTACCCGAATCCGAAGAGCTAAGGTATGATCCTTCGACGCGCACGCTGGTACGTGAGGGCGTTACTTCCGTCATCAATGCCTATGATAAGCGCGCTCTTACCGAGGCCATAAGGTTACGCGAACTGTACGGCGGCGCAATAACTGCTCTCACCATGGGCCCTCCCCAGGCGCGGCAAGCCCTTATCGAGTGCCTCGGTAGGGGTGTTGACCGCTGCATCCATATCACTGACCGCGCATTCGCAGGCTCCGACACCCTCGCCACGGCCCGCACCCTGGCTGCCGTACTGCGCCGTCTCACCTACGACCTCCTGCTCCTCGGCAAGATGTCCACCGACTCTGAGACGGGGCAGGTAGGCCCAGAGCTTGCCGAACTTCTAGATTTACCTCAAATCACAGGCGCGACCACCATAGAACTTGCGGAGAACAACACCCTGCACGTAACCCGCGAGACCGACTTCGGCTTCGAGCAAATCGAATGCCCCTTGCCCGCCCTCCTCACCGCCGCCGAACACCTCATCAAGCCCGCCAAGACCCGCCCCGAAGTAATAGAGAAGGGACAACAACTCATCTCGTCAGACCCTACCCTTATTGAAACATTGAGCGCGCATGATTTGAATCTTCAACCTGCCGAAGCGGGCCTTTCCGGTTCGCCCACCTGGGTCACAGAGCTTCGGCCCGTAGTTATCGACCGTGCTCGCATCATGCTATCCGGCGACTCTCTTTCTTCGGCGAAGAGCCTGCTGGCAGAGCTTGAGCGACGGGAGGTCGGTACGGTGAAAAGTGGTCACGCCTCCCAGTTACCCGCGTCACCCAGTGTACCTGATCCCAATCGTGCTGTTTGGGTGGTGGCAGAAACACTTCCTTCGCCGTACGGGCAGCCACGTTTGCGGCGCGTTTCACTTGAACTTGCAGGCGAAGCCGCCAGGATAGCTTCACTGGTCGGAGGTGAAGCTGTATCTCTTCTCATCGGCAATAAGGTCGCGCCTCTTGTTGACGAACTTGCCTGCTATGGTACTGGGAGTGTCTATCTGGCCGACGACAAGCGATTAGAGCCGTACAATGTAGAGGCATATGCGTCGATATTGTCACGAGCTATAGAGCAGCGCAAACCCTGGGCTGTGCTTCTACCTGCGACTTCCTTTGGGCAAGACCTTGCCCCACGTGTGGCCGCCCGGTTAGGACTCGGTCTGACGGCGGATTGTCTCGGCATCGAAATAGACCGAGAAGGTCGCCTTTTGCAACTCAAGCCTGCATTTGGAGGCCAGGTCGTCGCCCCAATCCTTAGCCGTACCCTCCCACAGATGGCGACCATCCGCCCCGGCATGGTTGACCTTTACGCGCCCAACTTATCCATCCGCCCGAATATAACAATGCTGGATCTGGACGGCCTCCCCACCGGGCGAGCGCGTGTAGTATCGACCAGCGGCGAAGGCGAAGCAGGGCTTGCTCTCGATGCCGCCAGGCTGGTAGTATGCGTCGGTACAGGCATAGGCGGGCCGGATGCTCTACCCCAGATATATGACCTAAGCCGGTTGCTGGGCGCACGATTCGGCTTCTCTCCCGATGAGATTGCGATAGGAGCCACCCGCAAAGTAATCGATGCAGGCTGGCTACCCCGCCACCAGCAAATCGGCATCACAGGCCGCGCCATCGCCCCCGACCTCTACCTCGGCCTCGGTGTACACGGTACGTTCAACCACACGGTCGGCATCTTACGCTCAGGCACGGTTGTATCCATAAACAACGATCCCCAGGCTCCCATCTTTGCCGCCTCCGATATCGGAATAGTTTCCAACTGGCAGGACTTTGTCGAAGCGTGCTCTTCTCTCCTTTCAAGTTAGGACCTATTTTTAAAGCTCCTTCATAGCGAATACTGCATCGAC
>JBDSDS010000236.1:0-8952 GCA_039920445.1 Chloroflexia bacterium | reverse complement strand
ACGCTTACTACAGCACAGCAGGCCGCGACAGCCACTGCCGTTCCCCCTCCTACGGTCGCACCAACGGTAGCTCCTGAGCCGCCCGCGCCTGTCGTAGAAGAAACACCCGTGCCTGTGGTCGAGCCTGTAGGCATGCCGAGCACCGGCTCAGGTGGTGGTGGTATGGATGTGTTGCTGTCATTAGCAGCGATTATTGCACTCGTCTATCTTACGATTGCAGTCTACAGTCGATCACGCCACGTCAGGCAGCGTTAGAATATAGCTGTAATATCCATAAGAGAGGAGTGATGCCGCGAGGCCACTCCTCTCTTGCTGCTCCCCAGGCATTATGCGTACGGGCAATGACGAAAGACGAAGCCAGCTGCCATTAGCTATCAGCCTCGCCATAACAAATCACGATCACGTTTCTTTCTTCTTTGGCCTCGCAAATACCTCCGAAATGGCTATTGTTTTCTTGACGTTGCTACTGTATACTCTACCTCTAAACTACATAAGGGTAAAAGGTATCACATACAGAGTGTGTTCCAGGTGCCTGGCGATGCGTATACCCCCATACCAAGGCCGTGTTGTATGGATCACTCTCAGTTGTAATGTCGCGTCGACGCAGACGCGCAATAGATGAAGGAGGAACATCTTGAAACGGTTTTCAACGGCTCTGTTGTCATTCTTAGTAGTCTTCACTCTCGTCATGCCTGTAAGCGCCGAACCCCTGGCGCAAAAGGCAGACCCAGCCCGTTCTGCAAAAGAACGCCCCGATGTAAATGCTCCTGCGGTTCCGGGCCAGTTTGTGGTCAAGTTCCGCGAAAATGCACCCATGAGCGCGCGGGAAGCAGCAGTTTCCGCGCTCGGCGGCCATTTCTTCGACCGCGTACCCGACCTCGATGTTGATGCAGTGGAGTTCCCCTCCGTCACAAGCGACTCCCAGGCCGACGCCGCGCAGAAGATTATCAATACTCTCAAGAATGACCCCAATGTCGAATACGTCGAGCCGAACTACATCTATTCGACCGTATTTACTCCCAACGATCCTGGTCTCAGCCAGCAATATGCGTGGAACAACATCCAGGCATACACCGCATGGGACGTAACTCAGGGTAGCCCTAGCGTGGTAATTGCTATCGTGGACACCGGAATCCAGCGCAGCCACCCCGACCTCGACGCCAAGATCGTTGCGGGCTACGACTACGTGCAGAATGACAATGCCCCGGACGACGGCAACGGCCACGGCACCCACGTCGGCGGCACCAGCGCGGCTGAGACAAACAACGCCACAGGCGGCGCAGGAACATGCCCCAACTGTAAGCTAATGCCTGTGCGCGTGCTTGATAATAACGGTAGCGGCACGCTGGTGAACGTAGCCAACGGCATCAACTTTGCGGCTAACAACGGCGCGAAGGCCATCAACCTGAGCCTCGGCGGTAGCGGCTCGACGACCCTGCAAAATGCCGTAGACAACGCCTGGAACCGGGGTGTCTTCCTTGCATGTGCCGCAGGCAACAGCAACACCTCTAACACTTCAAGCGCATACCCAGGCGCATACCCTAACTGCTTCGCGGTTGCCTCCACAACCAGCACCGATGCGCGTTCCTCCTTCTCCAATTATGGTACATGGGTCGAGGCGGCGGCTCCCGGCTCCTCCATCTATTCGACCTGGCTCAATAGCGGCTACAACACGATCAGCGGCACCTCGATGGCGACGCCTCATGTGGCGGGCCTGGCGGGCCTCCTTGCCTCGCAAGGGCTGACCAACTCCCAGATCAAGCAGCGCATATGTGATACCTCTGACCGCATCAGCGGTACCGGCTCGCTTTGGACGTGTGGCCGTATCAATGCTTATCGCGCGGTGTCCGGCAGTGGTGGGGGAACGCCTACTCCCACACCTCCCCCTCCACCAACCGCCACCCCTCCGCCTTCCGTTGGTGAGCGAGTGGTCAACGGCGGCTTTGAGAACGGCACAAGCCCCTGGGTGCAGTCCTCTTCCAACGGCTACCAGTTGATAGACCCCACCCGACCACATTCAGGAACCCGAAGCGTTTGGCTCTGCGGCTATAACAACTGCAACGATAATATCTACCAGACGCTTACGGTCCCAACTAACGGCACGCTCTCGTACTGGTGGTACATGACCACACAGGAGACCTCACACCCGTGGGATTACATGCGTGTGCGCCTGTACAACACCAGCGGTGGGTTGATTACCACCTTGCGTACCTGGAATGACGGCAGCGGGGCCAACACATGGAGGCAGGACACAATTAGTCTGGCAAGTTACGCGGGCCAGACTGTACGCCTCCACTTCAGCAGCACCACCGACGGCTCGTTGACCACCAGCTTCTTCGTTGACGATGTCAGCGTGAGGTAGAGAACTTACTACAAGCACGGCGCCCCTGTTGATGCCTGGGACTGCATGGGAGGCCGGACTGTTACAAGTTAAAGCTGAGAGGGGAGTTGGTATCAACTCCCCTCTCATTCATCCTGATTATCTAGTTTGGTTTAGAGCTATACCCCTCCCCAGGGTGGGTTATCCGCTCCCAGGTCAGGCATATTGGTATCGGCGATGGAACCGCCGAGCTTGGACACAAGCCCTGTCAATGCGGCTTCCTGCGCCTTGAGGTCTTGCCTCATGTCATAGTTCTCGGTCTTGCCGATCTCTTCACGTAGCTGGGGTATGTATGAACTGAGCGCATCCAGTACGGCTGCGACTTCGTTCTCTTGTAGGTTTACTTGCATTTTCGCTGCTCTCCTTTGGTAAATACTTATACGGGTACGCAATCTTGTTAGCAAAAACCGCGCCGCCTAGATAATATCTAGCTCGCGCCCAACCTTCTCGAAAGTGGCAATGGCGGTATCCATGTTCTCCTGTGTATGGGCCGCTGTTATGATGGTACGCACCCGGCTCCTGGCTTCGGGCACCGTCGGGTAGCCGATACCCTGGGCGAATACACCTTCCTCGAACAGGCGATCACTGAGCTTGTGCGCCCTCTCGCCACTCCCAGCGATTACCGGAGTAATGGGCGTTTCGCTGTTGCCTATGTCGAAGCCGAGGCGGGCAAGCGCGCTCTTGAAGTAACGCGTGTTCTCCCACAACTTCTCCAAAAGCTGAGGTTCGCTTTCGAGCACGTCGATGGCCGCGATGCAGGTGGCGATAACACTCGGCGGCAGGGCATTGGAGAACATGAGAGGCCGTGCCTTGTGTATGAGGAAATCGCGCAAGGGCTGTATGCCTGCGATGTACCCACCTTGCGCCCCTATTGCCTTCGAGAATGTGCCTATCTGGATGTCGACCCGCCCGTTCAGGCCGCAGTGGTCCACTGTGCCCCGCCCGTTACTGCCTAGAACGCCTGAAGCATGAGCGTCGTCCACGTAGGTGGCCGCGCCGTATCGCTCGGCAAGCTCTACTATCTCCTTGAGTGGCGCTATGTCGCCGTCCATACTGAATACGCCGTCGGTGATGATGATCTTGGTGCGGGCGTTTGACGCTTCCTTCAGCTTGGCTTCCAGGTCGTTCATATCGGCGTGCTTGTAGATATGCCGTGAAGCTTTCGACAGCCTGATGCCATCGATGATAGATGCGTGGTTCAACTCGTCCGAGATAATTGCGTCGCCCTCTTCCATCAGCGACTGGATGATGCCCACGTTCGATGTGAACCCCGATTGGAAGGTGAGGGACGCTTCAGTATGCTTGAATCTGGCTACCCTCACCTCTAGCTCTTCGTGCAGGTCCATCGTGCCGATGATGGTACGCACCGCAGCCGTGCCTACACCGTGGGTCTCGATAGCACGGGTAGCGGCCTGTCGTAGTTTGGGGTGGGTGGTCAGTCCCAGGTAGTTGTTCGACGACAGGTTGATAACTTCCTTGCCGTCGATGTTGCATACAGCCTTCTCCTCGCCATACACGACGCGAAGCTTGCGGAACATATGCTTCTGCTTGAGGTTGTCTATCTCACTGTCCAGGCGAGCACGTAAGGCTTGTTGCATCGATCATCTCCTTCTTTTCCTAAGGGATATATTAACGCTCACTGCGGTCAAAGCGGTCATACAGGTCTTCCCGACGCCAGGTCCGCCCTTCCCCCTCAAGCGCCTGTTCAGGTTGGTCAGCTATGCGTTTGGCGATGAATGCCTGAATGTTGGCCCACGCGTTCAACCTGCGCTCATTCAGGCCCACTTCCGAGGCATAGAGATCTATGGCCTTGCGAATAATCGCTGCCTCCGACATACCTGTGTCGTTAGCTATCTGTTTGAGAAGCATCTCCTGCTCAGGCTCTATATAAATTTGCTTCCGTACTTTACTACTCATCCCGCCTCTTCCATATATTACGAGTAGCATAAGTCTCAGGCTGTATGCTAACTTTATCAGTATAATTTACCTGTTGAACAGCCTGTTCATGGGGTTGAAGCTGCGCGGGGCCTCGCCCGTGACGTCGCCCGTCTGGCCGTTGACCAGGATATGGTAGCTCTCTCCCCGGTAAGTGTACGTTGCTGTGTATGCAGGCACGAGCAGCAATTTGTACGACATTACGGCCAGGCTGGTGCGGTCGACCGTCAGCGAGGCGGAGGGGGTGTCGTCGAACTGCCCGGTTAGGAGGGCAATCTGCTTGTCGCCCTCATTGACAGCTACACCGCGCGCACGTAGCGAGGCATCCGACATGGAGATCGAGTAGACTTCTGCGGGCCACTTCGCCAGCATCTCCTCTCGATAAGGCTCGGCGTCGGTGGTGTTGAAGTGCAGCTTCGATAGCGTCTTTTCGGGGAGCGACTTTGTGCCGGGCACCTGTATGTCGTCAAGGATGACGCCTGCCGCTCCACTTGAAAAGATCATGTTGTTGCCATCGACCTTCTTGGAAGCCATACCTGCCGCGCTCCTTGCAGCGATGTCGAAATCGCCTGTCATCAGCCCCAGGGCTACCCCACCCATTCTGGCGGTATTGTCCATACCATCCAGGCTGATACCGCCCACGTCCATATCTGCCCTGACGAAGCCGCTCCAGCGTACCTCGCCGTTTATGTCGAAGGTCCATAGAGGCATGTATAGAGGAGTGGGCGTATCGAGCGCCGCCAGATCAGGCAGGTCGTCGGGCACACCGAGCCTGCGTGCCTGCTCGCCAAGCCAACTGCGCGCTCGGCTGGCGGCCTCCGCCTCGTCGAACGCAAAGGTGATTACGCCGTCCGGCTCGCGCAGGTCGTTCATTTCGCCTTCTGCCAGGCGCACGACGTAGGGCGCTCCACAGTAAGCGCATGAAGCAGAAGCAAGGGCGGGAGCAAACGTCACGGTAGCCCCGCAGCCCTGGCACTCAAGGATCCTGCTTTGCGGCAATGCCCACCTGTGGCCGGTCTCGGTGTAGATGGCGGCTAACCAGTCTTGCTCGCTCACTCCGCCACCCGCGCCTGGGATGTCCGGAGCCGTTGTTTCGGCAATCTGCCCTGTCTCATCGAGCTGTGTACCGCAGAACTGGCAACGTATCTGCCCAATGTTCGGGTCGAACGATGCTATTGCGCCGCACTTTGGACATTTGAAGCGGCGTGTATCGTTGGCAGCAACCTGCTGGCTCTGAACGACGGGCGTACCTTGCTCAAACGGGTTGGCGCGCATCTGGGCAGGGTTGAGCCGCCCTTCCATAATCGCCCTGTCGCGCCGGGCGTCGGGGTGGCTCGGGTTGATTGCCAGCACATTCTCCAGGCACTCGCGCTTGCGCTCCTGTTCTTTTGCGATGCGCGAGAGCCAGTACCATGCGACAGCTTGCTGGTCGAGGTCAGCATCAGTGCGGAGGACCCATTCGAGGTAATATTCAGCCTCTTCATAGTCGCGCTCGTTCCCAGACTGCGCCGCCGCAAGCCCACAATGCAATAATTCTGATGCGTTACCTCTAGAAAAAGACATGGGTGCTCTTTCAGTTGTTAGTTGTTGGTTGTTAGTCGTGGGTCATCACGTTTCACGTTTCTTGCGCCCAGGCAGCATATCCCCTCTCCATTTGCTCTACGTGGTCGGGGATGTGGCTGGCGTATGTGTCGAGCCAATCATCCAGGCTCATGGCGCCGTTTTCCGGGTGGTGGATCGTGTTTGACCAGGTGCTTTCAGGCACGGTTCTTATCAATTTGTAGGTGGCGAGCCGAAGCCACTTGAATAGCTCAAGGGCATCCTCGGTACTCTGTTCTGAATAACGAAGCGCCCGCATCCAGCCGTTCTCATCATAGGCCATGACGTCTTTCCCCGGCTCGGCTATGAGGCGTCTGCACCTGACGAAGCTGTTGGCCTCACTGTCTGTGATATGCACAACTATTTCGTGTACGCTCCAATCGTCAGGTGACGCCTTGAAGTGCCACATCTCTTTCGGTAGGCGCGCCAAAGCCTCCGTGAGTATACGGTAGGCATCGCCATAAAGCTCGATTTTCTCTGCCCGCTTAGCGTTGGACATCAGCACCATCCTACAAAGCTCATGGTCATTGGGTAATACGATAAGTACTATCTACAAGTTTCAATGTCGCTGCTGTTGTTTCACCCTGACTGGCGATGTCAACCTCCAGGCATTGGGCTACGAACCAATCCCCCTCCCGCCAGATGCTCGCAGTAAAGGTCTTCTTCATGTTAGTCTTGCTTTTTCATTAGAGTTTCAGGCTCAAGGTTCAAGGTTCAAGGTTAGAACGCCATACAACTTTGAACCTTGAACCTTGAACTCGTTTTGGATTACGGGAACATCGCCACCTTCGCCGCACCGCCGTTATTCATGAGCCTGAACGCTTCCTCGAACTCTGCCAGCTTGAAGCGGTGGGTGATCACAGGCTCAGGGTCAACCATGCCTGTGGTGATGAGGGCCTGGGTCTGGTACCACGTCTCCCAGATGAGGCGGCCTGAGATGCCGTAGACGGTCGCGCCCTTGAAGACGATGTCGTTCGCAAGGTCAAACTCGACCGGCTTAGCGGGAATGCCGAGCATCGAGGCACGGCCTCCGTTACGTAATGCCTGGAACCCCTGCTTGATCGCCCGGCTGTTACCCGACATCTCGCACAACACATCTACGCCTATGCCGCCCGTTTCCTTCATTATCAAGGCTACCGGGTCAGTTTCCATGCTGTTGATGGCTATGGTGGCTCCCATCTTCTCTGCAATCTCCAAACGCTTGGGGTTGATGTCGGTAGCGTAAACTGCTTTCGCGCCGACCGCTTTAGCTATACCGATAGCCCAAAGCCCTATTGGACCGCAGCCTGTTACCAGCACCGTCCTGGCCGCGACCGGCCCGCTCAACACTGTGTACACTGCATTACCGAACGGCTCTTGAATCGAGGCGATCTCTGGGGCCATGCTGTCAGGGTTCTTCCATGCTACCTTCGCCGGAACCGATACGTACTCAGCATAGCAGCCTGGACGGTCCACGCCAAGTATTTTCACGCCGGGATCAACGTGGGCCTGGCAGATGCGCGTTTGGAAAGATGCCTCACTGGTGATGTGTGTCTCCAATGACACGTAATCGCCTGTCTTCACGTCGCGCACGTTTTTGCCGATCTCTACGATGTCACCGGAGCACTCGTGCCCGAATACAAGTGGGGTCTTTATGCGCGACTCGGCCCATGCGTCCCAGTTGTAGATATGAAGGTCGGTGCCGCAAATAGTGGTGGCCCGCACCTTCATAAGCACATCGTCAGGCCCGACCTGGGGTATGGGTGTATCTACCAACTCGGCCCCGGCTTCGGGTCGCGTCTTACACAAAGCGCGCATAGTCTCCGGCATCTATATTTCTCCTCAGTGAGTGTTGCTACTGCATCGTAGGACGCAAGAGAGCGCCGCGAAAAGTATATCACTCCGCACGGGCGCGGCGCAATAGCATTAAGGCGTGAACCACCAGAGGTGGGTAGTCATAAGACCCATTCTACCGGCTATCGACCACCGGCTACCAATCACTACCCCTTGTCACTACTCATCTCGTTCACTTTCGCCGCCATGATGAAGTCGTTCTCGGATAGGCCCTTGATGGCGTGGGTGGTCAGTTCGAGGCGCACGCGGTTCCAGGAGATATAGATATCAGGGTGGTGACCCTCGCTTTCGGCCAGGTCCGCCACCTTGTTCACGAAAGCCATAGCTTCCTTGAAATCCTTGAAGCGAAAGCGGCGCGTTAGCTTATTCTCCTGCAACTCCCAAGCTGGTACCTGGTCCATCATCTCTTCGGCCTGTTCCATACTCATAGGTGGGGTGCCCGCCTCGCAGGCTACGCAAAACTTCTGTCTGAGATCAGTCATAGTATTTTACCTCATCTTTCTCCGGTGCCGGGTAGGATGGTTAGCGCTCGCTTCGCACCCACATCCTCTCCTTGTCGGCGATTATTTCTACAGTGCCGTTCAGGTCAGTGCGGTAGATAATCGCGCCTGCTTCCTGTATTGTTTGTAATGTTTCGCTTGCCGGGTGCCCGTACTTGTTTTCCGTGCCAACCGATATAATCGCCACCTGTGGGCGTACCTGTTCGACAAACTGCTGGGTAGAAGAAGTATCGCTACCGTGATGTCCCACTTTCAGGATTTCACTGGCGATCTCTTCCCCAGGAAGGCGGGACATCTCTGCTTCGGCGGCCTCTTGCGCGTCACCTTCGAGCAGTATATCGTGCTTGCCATAACTCAGGCGCAGCACCACCGATCCGTTATTGATGTCGTCACCCTGTTTCCCACCTGCGGATTCCGTAGTCAAGGGATTCAGGATGCGTAACTCTACCTCCGGTTCGCCTTCAAAGGTGATACTCTCTCCGCGCCTGGGGTAATGGATAGGCACACCAGCAGTCTTCACGGCATGTAGCCATTGGCCTACAAGACTGCTGGTGGCCGTAAACTCGGTCTGAACCACCTGATCTACCTCGTATCGCTCCAGCACGTCGATGAGGCCCATAGTGTGGTCCTGATGTGGGTGGGTGAGCACCATCAGGTCGAGGTCGCGCTGCCAGAAGGGTAAATGTTCTCCCATCTCGTTCAGCA
>JBDSDS010000235.1:0-8676 GCA_039920445.1 Chloroflexia bacterium | reverse complement strand
AGGATGCGCCCTTACGCACCCGGCTCGCGTCACCCTGGGGGCTGGCGGGACTATATGCGCTCATGGGCGGCGCATCGATGCTCCTTCAAGCGGGCTACGAGGGGGCCAACTACAACCACTTGCTGGATGGGCTTGTGCCCGCCTGTATGCTCGCGGGGCTGACGGCTGGAACGCTGGCGCGGAATTACGAATTACGAATTACGAATTGGATAAGGCTGCCGGCTCGACGCGGCAGCCCGCCTTCTTGCTCTCAGGACTGGCGATAGGGGCTGTGCTGCTCCTCTTGCAAAGTGTTAGCTTTACGCACCCGAACCTCTGGTATCTGGGCGGTTGGCCGAGCGCATCACGCGATGAGCTTATGAACAAACTCTCCCGCCTCATAGCCGCAACACCGGACGACATCTATTCAGAAGACGCCTACCTCCTCCTGCACAACGGACGTCGGGTGCTTTACGACGACCCCTCCACCTTCGTGCCGCTCGCCGAGACAGGTGGCTGGGACGACAGCATATTCAATCAATCGGTGCGCGATAGGCGGTTCCCACTGGTCATTCTGCAAAGAGGCAGCGCGCGCTGGACGGCAGAAGGCCGCCGAGCGCTCGAACAAAGTTACACCCTCAAGTTTCCCGACGCAATCGACACTTACGAGGCCAAACTCTATACTGCCACTCCCCAGTTCGGTATCCAATGCGCACTATCCGACGACGGCGACACCATAATGCTGGCTGGTCACAGCCTCGGACCTGGGGTCAGCTACACAGGTGTGCAGCCCGGCGGTGCCCTTCATGTTGCCCTATATTGGCAGGCCGGCGGAGCTATAAAGTACAATTACGCCAGCTACGTGCATGTCGTAAACGATAAGGGCGAGAAGGTAGCAGGCCGCGACAATCCCCGGACCGCCGCCCAACAGCCCACTTCCGAATGGCAGCCGGGCGCAACTGTGATAGACCCCAATTCCCTGCCGATACCCGCAGATGTGCCGCCGGGCACGTACAAGCTCATAGCGGGGATGTACCGGGTCGAAGGAGGCGGTCTGAAGGCGCTGTCGACCACTTGCAGTAGCGGCGCGACCTACGGCGAGGCAGTCTTGCTTGGTGAGGTCGAGGTAAAGTAACTAGAGGCCACTGCGTAGAACAAACCGGGCAAGCTCAGGGCATGCGCCCCACCGGACGGGCGGTTTCCCACCCAGGCCGCGACTAACATACATCAATGTGCTGCCTACCTTATGAAAGCCCTCAGCGTACCGGCGACCATAGCGCGAAGACACAAGCAGAGGACCGAAAAACGGCAGCGTGATCTGCCCGCCGTGGTTGTGCCCCGATAACTGCAAGTCTACTGCCCGTTTTGATGCAGTGGTAAGAAAATCAGGCACGTGGGCCAGCAGAATGGTACAACTTCCCGCCGGTATACCGAGCAACGCACAATCCAGGTCAGCCCTGTAAGACCAGGGGTCTGCCACGCCCGCCACGTATATACACGCGCCGTTCTTCTCTATTCGCACGTTTTCATTACGCAACACCTTGATGCCCTCCTGCCTCAGCGCATCCGTCACAGGGGCCTCTCCCGACTCGCGGTCATGATTGCCAAGCACCGCCAGCGCCCCCACCCCACCCCGCTCCTTAGATGACCAAGCGCCCAATGGCGATAAGAGTTGAGCCGCCCTTTCCACGTCATCAGGATAGGTCTGGAAATCGCCCGTGAGGGCAACCATGTCAGGTTTCATATCAAGCGCTATTCCTACGTAGCGGCGGATGAACTCGGCAGAATTGTAGTGACCGTAATGAACATCGCTTATCTGCACGATGGTAAAACCGTCAAGTGCTTTCGGCAGTGACCCCAATCGTAGCTCATGCGTAGTCATCTCAAGAGCATATATCTGGTTGAGCCTGTTGACCAGCCCCCGCGCTCCTGATGTCTGATGCCCCTCAACCTTCAGGATTTCATCGCGCATATTGAGGTCTAGCGTCTCGCTCTTTAGCAATTCAGAGGGGCATGGGGCGTGGCGCATCTTTCTGGAGATTTCCTGCAGCAGCGAGCGCAGACCTAGCAGGGTGAACGCCAGCGCCCATAATCGCCCCAGGCTAAAGGGCGCAAGAAGCAAGCGGCCAAAACGTGACAACCCGCCCAAGCGAAATGCCTGAGCAAGCCCAAACAACGGCCAGGCAGCCAGATGGCCCAAGAGAATAAACACTTTGAAGCGCGATTCGCGCAGCCCTATGACCCGTGTGTTCGTAACGAACACGCCTACAGCCATATGCCCGTATATGTCGAGGGCGATCAACAGGGCGTTTAGTATGTTGCGGACTTGTATGTAGCGTCGCGTTCTGGTGCGTCTCATCTACAGATAGTCAGTCTCAATGAAGGTCATCATTTTATAAGACGCTTACACTTGGTCTGGATTACACTTTCGCCTCTCTAATTCTTTCCAGCCATGCCCCTACGAGATTAGCGAACTGCTCAGGCTGTTCGTCATGCGGAAGTATTCCCGCAGGCGATATCTCTTGTAGCTCGGCGCCGGGGTTCGTAGCGAGGAACGCAGGAGCATCAGAAAGTGGAGTTATTTTCGCTTCGCGGCCCCACACAAGCAGTACGTTCTGCGAAATTTGTGACCATGCCTCGCTCGCGTCCCAGTAAAGCTTGCCCGACACAAACGCCGAGGGTGAATACCTGGCCCCAGGAACATGGGCGGTTCGGTAATATTGTTCCACCAGGCTGTTTGTGACGAGCGATTTATCATGATAAGTCTGACCTTCGAGGAAATAACGTATGCCGCGCCGTGACGCAATGCCGTTGAAGATACCTTGCCCCAGAACAGGCAAACGCAACAAAGCCTCAACCGCTTTACCACCCCCCGACTGCTCTGTGAGGGTTCGCACTCCGGTTGGGCAGACAAGCACCAGCGAAGTTATCCATTCAGGATCGGCCACGGCAGCCTCTATTGCATAGGCCGATGTAAGCGACGAGGCAAGCACTGCGGCGGGCTGCTTGACCACTTCGCGCAAAAGGTCCCCTATTAACTCAATATACAATTGTGGGGTATAGGGGATGTCTGGGCGCTCGGACAGCCCGTAGCCAAGCAGGTCAGGCGCGAAAATATGGAAACGGTCTGAGAGGCGAGCGAACGGCTCTTTCATCTCGGCGGCCGAGGCCGCAGCATTTTGCCCATGCAAGAGGAGCAGAGGGGGATTGTGAGGATCGCCCGTCTCATATACCGCTACCTCTCCAAACCTCCAGGGCCACCTGGTAGGCTGAACGGGCAGTTGGTCCTCCAGGCTTGTGGCAAGCTTGGTGACACGGCGATTATATGCCTCTAACCCCACCAGCGCCGACCCCAGCGCGACCAGGCTTTTCTTCCCCATATGGATCACTCTCCTAATTACATATATCTCTTTCCACGCCTGATTATTGCACGAGTTGTGCCAGTGGGTTAGAGATTAGGGGTTAGAAACGCGACTACCGATTACCGAAGTACTGACTTTCTCGTACAAATTCTCAAGTCAGTTCACCATCGAACAGGGTGAGCGGTGGGTACTCAGACCCCTACATCTATGCTTCTCCAAATTTGTCCAAAAGCACGAAGCAAATGAGCCACCCCAAGATGCGGGGTGGCTCATTTGCTTCGTGCTTTTGTGTGAGTGCTTACTACTCAACATGGGTTCAGACAAAGGGCATTTATGCCGCGTGTACCATGTTGAGTGAGGTTATCTGCCTGTGAAGGTACTTCTCCTCAGGGAGATACCGACAAGCATCATCACGATAGACAACGCTATTATCGCAGCTAATACCATAAAGAGATCCTGGCTTCCACCCGTCACAGGTAGCACAGCAGCCTCGTTCGGGCTTGGCACGGGCGCCAAGTTCTCACCGGCTCCGACCAGAGGCAAGGTCTCCGATACCGGTACAGCAGTAGCAGGCAATTCCGGGACCGCAGTTATGACAGCCGCCGGTATTTCCACGGTAGTCGTAGACGTGGCAGGTACTGACGTGGCTGTCGCGCTTACCGCTGTGCCTGTCGTCGTCACTACCGGTGTGTTAGTAGAGGCAACGACCGTGCCTGTGGTCTGGGTTGTAGCAGTAGCAGCCACGGCAGTGTTAGTAGCCTGGGGCGTATTCGTCGCCGCTACCACCGTATTTGTCGCCTCACGTGTGTTGGTGGGAGATACAGTCGTGTTTGTAGCTTGAGGTGTATTAGTGACAGGTATGGGCGTGCTTGTAGCTGTGTTTATAATCTGAGGTGTGCTAGTGGCGACAACAGCCGTACCTGTGCCAGTTGCTGTTACTGCAACGGTAGATGTAGCCGTACCTGTTGCGGGCATAGCTGTTCGGGTGGTTGTAGAAGTGCTGCTGGGCAGAGTTGTGCTTGTCGTCGTAGCCAGGGCCGTTGATGTAATCGTAGGCAATATGGCTGTTTGGGTCCTTGTAGAAGTTGCGCTAGGTACTGCTGTGCTTGTCATTGTGGCTGGGACAGTAGCGGTCCTCGTAGCAGTAACAGTCATGGTAGCAGTATTCTGTGCTATTGTGGCGCTGGCGCTGGGGCTCATCGTAGGAACAACGGTGGCGGTGTTGGTAGCAGGGACTATTGTAGCTGTGCGCGTAGCAGTAGCAGTCACCAACGTCTGAGTGCTGGTCGGGGGTACTTGGGTGCTCGTCACGCTGGCGGTGGCGGATTGCGACGGAGTACCGGTAGCCGTCCCAGTAGCCGTCCCAGTAGCCGTCATTGTACTAACAGCGGTGCTGGTGGTAGTAACTGACTGCACTGGGGAGCTTGTGGCCGTCACGGTGCTAATAGCCGTGCGCGTAGCAGTTGACTGCGCTGTGCTGGTCGCAACCACGGTCGTGGTCACTTCGGGGGTTGGTGTAACCTCTCCACAGGAGCGTAGCGGCTGCGACTTCGTCTTCTCGTCGCAAGCACGACCTATATCCCTGAGCCTGATGATAAGCTGGTAAGGTCCTCTCGGGTCGGGCTCCGTAATGCAGACGGTGCCGGTTACTTGGGTAATACCTTCAGGGGCTATGGTCGTGGGTTGCAGTGTGATGGTGCCAAGCACCCTGTTGCCCTGGCCTTGAATCTCAACGGTGCCCTCAACCACGACAGCTTCACTGCCGGTGTTTTGAACAGGTATGGAGAAAGTTGTGCAGCCATTCCCATTGAGACACTCATGGTAGCTCAAGATTGCGAACTGGCACCCGCTAGTTGGTGTCCTGTTGCCTCCCGGAGTGCGTGTCGTCTCGGCAGTCGTGCTCGCTGTTGTTACTGCTGACATCTGATTGCGAGTGTTGTCCGTCTTCGCGGCGTACTGTGCCGTCGAGTTACTGTTTCCTAAGTTAACTGAAGCTGCTTCCGCTAAGCCAGCCGCGCCGCCGGCAAGCAGCAGCATTAATAAGCCTAAAAGCACAGGTGTCCTGTAGCTTCTGTTGGCTCTGGGTCGGGTCTCATTATTCATTTTCTTTGTGCTCCTATCCTAATCAATAAATCTCTTTTAATTTCAAGTCGCGCCTGTAGATATTCAGAACGAACAGTTCGGTTATTACGAGGCAGATTCACACGCAGCAACATCAGCCTGCAGTACCATTGGGAGCTGTTCTGCACTTAGGCTCCAAAAGGCAGCGCGGCTTGACCTGCCGGGCAAGACACATTATTGGGAAGATAACCGGGGTAGGGGTGTTATAAGGTATAAGTGGGAGTGCTAAGAAGTAAAGCGGGAGCCTATGTAAGACGGCTCCAATAGTAGATCATCATTCCCTGATGAGAGGAATACTCATCAGGGAGTCATATTTGATCGTGTAATAGTGTGAAACACTGTGGTAAAGCGTGTGGTGAGACGCGTGTTCACTATTTGCTGTTATATATCTTCTCTCTTGTATTATTTCTTCAGCCTCATTTGTCGAAACGTCTGTACTATATCTGACGTTTAATATACGTATCTCTAAGACACCCGGTTTGCGTACTGGGTACTCCATCTCCAGACATATACAAATCACGAGCTACTATTCGAGGATATATAAAGTAAGCCCTGTGTCCTATGGCTCTCAGAGGCTGGGCGGTGGAGATGTTTTAGGTCAGAACGGTACTGGTGAATACAGTATAATTGCAAGCAGAGTCTTCATAAGCTTACACAGGAAACCGACCTTGAACGACAAGACCCTTCATACATTAGAGTTCCACAAAGTGCGCGAGCACCTCGCCCAATTCAGCTCGTTCGGCGCTGGGCGCGCGCTTGCCATCGAGCTTGAGCCTTCTACTGACGTTGCCCAGGTAAAGCGTAACCAGCGCATCACCACCGAAGCCGCGCGCCTCCTCTCCCTCAGACCAGATGCCACCCTCGGCGGCGCCCGCGACATACGAGAGAATGTCCGTCGGGCTGAATTAGGCTCTGTGCTCGACCCCGCCGACATACTGGCCGTGCTCGACACCCTCCAGGCGAGCCGCAACCTCCGCAACCTCATAGTGCGCACCGCCGAACAAAAAGAGGGTCTGCAAACCCTGGCCTTTATCGCCGACGGTATATCACCCCTGCCCAAAGTCGAAGCAGAAATTGAGCGGTGCATCAACGCCGAAGGTCAAGTGCTCGATTCTGCTTCTCCCGCCCTCGGCAAGATACGCGCAAACATCCGAGTAGCTCACAATCGCCTCCTCTCCAAACTCCAGCAGATAATCTCGTCTGAGTCATCTTCCCGTGCCCTTCAGGAGCCTATCATCACTCTCCGCAACGGGCGCTACGTCGTACCCGTCAAGCGCGATTTCCAGGGCCAGCTTCGCGGTATCGTACACGACCAGTCGAACACAGGCTCAACAGTCTTCGTAGAGCCACTGGCAATCGTCGAGCTAGGCAACGAGTGGCGACAACTCCAGATGGAAGAGACCCAAGAGATAGAGCGCATCCTCCGAGAGCTAGGCGCATTAATCGGCTCTCACGCCGAAACAATCCGCACCAACGTAGAAATCCTCGCCGACCTAGATCTCGCCTTCGCCAAAGCCCGCTACAGCCTAGCCATCCACGGCGTAGAGCCCGACATAATAGAAGCCAACCCCAATCAACTCCAACCCCAACGCCCCCCCAACCACCGCCAACGCACTAAGGAAACAGACCAACAAATCCAAAATCCAAAATCCAAAATCCAAAATCAAGAACAGGGACTGTTCTTCAAGAACGCCCGCCACCCTCTTCTCACCGGCAACGTCGTACCCATAACAGTCGAGCTTGGCACAACCTTCCGTATGCTCGTCATCACCGGCCCCAACACAGGCGGCAAAACTGTCGCCCTCAAGACGGTCGGACTACTAACCCTCATGGCGCAGGCAGGCTTACACATCCCCGCCGACCACGGCTCTCGCGCTGCTGTCTTCAAGGACGTATTCGCCGATATAGGCGACGAGCAAAGCATCGAGCAAAGCCTCAGCACCTTTTCCTCGCATATGTCGAACATCATCGGCATCCTCAAAAACGCCAATAAAGAAAGCATGGTGCTCCTGGACGAGCTAGGCGCGGGCACCGACCCGCAGGAAGGCTCAGCCCTCGCCCGCTCCATCATCGGCCATATACTTGACGTGGGCGCGCTCTCCGTATGCACCACCCACTATTCAGAGCTAAAGGCATTCGCATACATCACTCCAGGCGTCGAGAATGCCTCGGTTGAGTTCAATGTAGAAACCCTCAGCCCTACCTACCGCCTGATGATAGGGGTTCCCGGTAGGAGCAACGCCTTCGCAATCGCCAACCGCCTCGGCCTCAGCCACACGATCATCGATAAGGCCCGCCGCTTCATAGACCCCGAAGCCCAGAACGTCGAAGACCTCCTCGAAAACATCAGGTCGGAACGCGAGACCGCACGCAGCGAGCGCGGCACCGCCGAACAAACCAGACTCGAGATTGAGGAACAAAGCCGCGAATTACAGCGCCGCCTGGCCGAAGCCGACGAGATGAAAGCGCGCGCCGTAGAGGATGCTCACGCTCAGGTCGCGAGCGAAATCGACACCCTGCGCGACGAGCTTCGCCGCCTTCGGGGACGAGTAGAGGCCGGGCTTGCCGCCACCTCCGATGAAACCCTCACCAAGCAGTGGGTGCAAGAGGCCCAGGACCGCGCCGACGAGCTAGACCGCCAGCTAAAGACCGAGACCACCCGCTACAAGAAAGCCCGCGCCCACCGACCACCGACTACCGACCACCGACCACTTACTACCAACAAAGCAGCTCATGTGCTAGGCCCAGGCGACACCGTCTTCGTGCAAACCCTCGGCGCGGAAGGCGAGGTAATAGGGCAGCCGAACGGCAACCAGATAGAGGTGCAGGTCGGCGCCTTCAAGATGCGCGTGCCCACTACAGGCGTACAGTTGCGCCAGTCCGCCAGCACGCAACGTGAGAATGCCGTCACAAGTAGCGCGGGCCGTTACGCCCCCGTCATGCCAGCCGTCCCCCCACCCCTTGAATACGACTTCCGGGGATGGCGAGCCGAAGCCGCCATCGAAGAGATCGACCAACGCCTGGGCGAAGCGGCCCTCGTCGGCATGCCCTTCCTCCGTATCATCCACGGCAAAGGCACAGGCGCCCTCCGCAAAGCCATGCGCGAATACCTCAAAAAGCACTCCCTGGTCAAAGAAATAGAAACAGCCCCCATCGAACAGGGCGGCGAAGGCGTGACCATCGTCCGGCTTTAGAGAACCTACCATCCATTGTC
>JBDSDS010000234.1:0-4175 GCA_039920445.1 Chloroflexia bacterium | reverse complement strand
GGCCGTAAGAAAACAGCCCCTACGCGCTTGTATGACCCTCCCAAACAGTAATTTTAACCCTAGCGGTGTGCCGCAATTGGTGCAGAACTTGGCATTCGGCAGATTCTGCGTCTGGCAGTTGGGGCAGGTTTTACCCGCCTGGTCCGCGCCGCACTCAGGGCAGAACTTCGAGTTGGCCGGTATCTGGGCGTTGCAGCTGTAGCAGGTGAGGGTAGATGCCGCAGAGGTAGCGGTATTGCTCGCCTGGGCCGGGCTTGGCTGGGTGGTTGTGCCCTGCCCCTGCATGCCCTGGGCTATAATTTGAGCCATGCCCGCGCCTATGCCCATCCCTGCTCCGAGGCCCATGCCCGCGCCAGCCGCGCCAGCGATGTCGCTTCCTCCACCACCGCCTTCTCCGCCACCCGCGCCGAGGTTGCCCATCGCCTGGGCCGCCTGGTACTGCATATACTGCTGCATGTTGCCGATAGCGCCCATGCCGCTTCGCTCGTCGATGCGCTTCGACACTTCCTCTGGAGGGGTTATCGAGGTGATGAAGAACGCCTTGAGGTTCAGTCCGAGGTTGGCGAAGTCGTCTATCACGGATGCGCGCAGACCTGCTCCTAGCTCATTGTACTTGGAGGGGAGGTCGAGCAGAGTGCTCATCTGCTGGCCCATGATGTCGTTGAAGCGCGACACGATGATACTCCGGAGGTAATCCTCAATCTGCGTGGTCTCAAAGAGGCCCTGGGTGCCGACTATCTTGTTGACGAAAAGCTGCGGGTCGGCTACTGCCATCGCATAGGTACCGAAAGCCCGCAGGCGCACCATGCCGAACTCGGAGTCTCGGAAGGTGACCGGCTCCATCGTGCCCCACTTCATGTCTATGAGGTCTGCCAGGTTGACGAAGACCACTTCAGCGCGGAAGGGAGATTTGCCGCCGAACGGTATGCTGATGAGGTTGGCGAGGAGCGGGATGTTGGCTGTGGAGAGGGTGTGGCGTCCCGGCCCGAATACGTCGAGCGCCTTGCCGTCGCGGAAGAAGACCGCCGCCTGGCTTTCACGCACGATAAGCTGCGAGCCGAGCCTGAACTCGCCCGACCCACCTTCGGGTACGCGATGTACAATCTGCCGCCCCGTCGGGTCTAGAAACTCAATTACATCTAGTATTGCCATTGTCTTTTACTCCTTAGCTATTTTTAACCACCAAGACGCCAAGAACCCCAAGAGCACCAAGGTTTTATGGGTTTTTTGTTCGCAAAGCGTGAGGCGATATTTGTGTTTTCTTGTTCAGTAAGTTCTATGCTTGCCGGAGAACAACAAGAATCTTGGCGTTCTCCGGCGTTCTTGGCGTCTTGGTGGTTAACTAAATGCAGCTCTAGCCCGGCTTGTTTGTGCCGATATTGCGGGTCTCGCTGCCGCTTTCGCTTGAGCCTGACATGCCTAGTTTGGCTTTGAGGGCTGCCAGGTCGCTGTCTACCTTGTGGCTGCGCTCGTTGTCGTCGAAGGCGCTGTCGAAATCATCACCTGCTTCGTTGGCAAGCTCGGTGTCGGCCATGCTGCGGGCCTCGGTGGTGCGGATGCGGCGCTCCATGCGGGAAAGCTCGCCGCTGTAATCGGTTACGTCGAGGTCGCGCATGGTGCTGGTGACGTGCTGCTGGGTCTTGGCGCGGCTGTAGCGGGCAAGCAGGGCGTCGCGGTTACTCATCGCTTGCTGGTACTTGTCCTGAAGGGTATCGAGCTGGCTGCGCAGGCGGGATACCATTTCGCTCTGGGCGTCAAGCTGCTGCTGGATAACCGCGATATTGGCATCCGAGTCGGACTTGCGCTTGAGGGCTTCCTTGGCCATTGTGTCATCGCCCTTGCGAACATAATGCTCGGCGCGCTCTTCCATGTGGCCGGTCTTGTCCTGCTCGGCCTTGAGGTCATCGCGGAACAGGCGCTCCTGGGCCATCATGTCGGCCACCTGCGAGCGTGCCTTGTTGATTTCGCTCTCCATATCGCGCAGAATCTGGCTGAGCATGATTTCCGGATCTTCCGCCCCATCAAGCATATCATTGATATTGGCCCTGATAAGCGTAGACAGTCTCTCCATTACTCCCATTGTCTTCCTCCTAATTTAATATGCTAATTTGCCTGTAACAACAGAAAGGCCGGGAAACGCTCCTAGCCTTTTATCTGGCTGCTTTTATCGTTGCCCGACGAGGTGTCTTCCAGGTCGGCCATGTTGTTTGCCATGCCCATGCCGTTTACTATGTCATGGCCGGGCGCGCCTGGGGCAGCGGCGGGCGAGGAGGCAGACTCGATGCCTGTGCCTGCTTCGCCTCCCGTGGCGGTGGGTGCGCCTGTTGCGGAGCCGTGCATCTCATCGCCCGCTGGCATCTCGCTGAAGCTGCTATTGCCCTCTGTCATCTGCGCCATGCCTGGTTCCACGATGGTCTGGCTTGCGCCCTGGCTAACATTGAGGTTGGCCGTGGGTGTGCCTGGATCGCCAATGTCGCCGCCGGGCTGGTTGCTGCTGGGATAACGTGCTTTGTCGCCGCCCTGGCTACCTCCCAGGCCAATCGTGCTACCGGGGGTGCTTGGGTCATACCTTGCGCTCATCGAGCCTGGCGAAGAAGGCTGGCCACCCGTCTGATTTAAGCTGGAAACGAGTGATTTGTATTCATTAGACTGAAGGCCACGACCTGATGTAAGGAAATCAGTACGCTGGTTGAGCCGCTCATTCAACTCATCCACGATAGTTGCGAGACGGGCGACGCTGGTAGATGCTTCACGCATATCTGCGCCTTCTATCGTGTCAATAGTCGAGGAGACCTGATCGACTCCGCTTGCGAGGGCCATATCGAAGGCGTAAAGCTGGTCGAGGTCCTGGACCTCTACCTTCACCGGGTCGAACAGCCCCGTGTAGCCGTATGTGGCGGTAGAGAGGCGGTCGATAAATCGCTGCAAGACCCCACCGAGGCGGTCTACTTCGGATATCTCGCCCATGCGGTTCTGACGGAGGAGAGTCTGCTGCACGCGGTTCAGGCGGTCACGCTGAGTCGAGAATTGACGGGCAAGCTGCATCCTGAGGAGCTTGTCGGCATCACGTCTGCGCTCGCGGTCTACATAGCCGTGGTAGCCGGGAACGATGCCCGCTATCTTGTGAAGGAAACTGTCGGGCTTGTCACCGATGATCCTGTCTCTCATATCCATGTGTCGTTACCTCCAATTATGAATTTTGAATTTTGAGTGTTGAATTGGTCCTGAAACGTGAAAGTTATAGATTCGCCCTTATGGGCGCAATAGTTATATCAAGATGCTTGCCAGTGTGGGAGAGCATAAAAACATTGCCTTATCTCGTCATGCCATATCGTATTACGTGATGGCCCTCCACTTCGTTACATATCTTGGCGGCCCCATTCGTAATTCGTAATTCGTAATCACGCTCAGTCCGCCCCACCGCCGCCCCCGCCGCCTCCACCCCCGCCGAAGGAGCCACCTCCGCCGCCCCAACCTCCGCCGCCACTGCTGCCGGTGCTCTGGGGCTGGCTTACGAGGGCGCTGGATGCCGAATTGACCATCGAGGTGAAGCTGTCCGACATACCTTGCATCGCGCCCGCGAAGGAGTCGCTCATACCTTGCATGGCCTGGCCGGGATCGAGTGAGGGCATACCGCCTCCGCTTCCCCCGCCCATGTCGGGGCCGCCCGCCGACTGCTGACCACCCGCGCCCGCACCGCCTGGGAAATAACCGGGGTAATAACCGTAAGGAGCATAGTAGGTCGGCATGGCGGACGGCACGCTGTTGAACTGGCGGGTGAGGTCACGCTCGATGCCGAGGGCCACGGCGTACGGGAGGTATTCCTGAAATTTGTTCGAGGCCGCCTGCACATCTGTATATCTCTGCATCTGCTGTAGGTAGCGGCTGAAGGCGCGCCACTTCTCAGCCTGCTCCGATCCCATGTCGGTTTTGCGTGGCATCACCCCGGCCATACCGAATGTGACGAAGCCGACTATGCCGAGGGCGACGCCAGGGAAGGTCAGAAGAAAAGTAAACACATCTCCGAAGAAGATGCCCGCAAAGACCGTTGCTCCACCCAGTATGAGTAGAAGCACTCCGAGTGCCCGATTTCGTGAGCGGACAGCCTGTGGGTTCTCAGGGAAGTATTTCAGGCCGACCAGGCTCTGGTACATCTGGGCGTAGATGGGGGGGAG
>JBDSDS010000233.1:0-4925 GCA_039920445.1 Chloroflexia bacterium | reverse complement strand
AAGCCGCCCTCTATCTCCGCATCAGTCAGGGGATAGCCAAATATCGGTAGCCCACCCTTCGCGTCATAGTAAGCTACAAACTCTGGGGCAAGCGTCTTACTTGTTTCCGGGTAAAATCGCCCAGCCGTCTGAGCGTAACTACTCGGTAGCGAATATGTACCGATCGCCGCCAGCAACAGCGCCGCCAAAGCTAATATTCTATTCAATCTAATTCTATTCTTCATCTGCACAAAAATGAGGTGGACCTGTGCCCGCCCCAGCCTTCCAGTCATTATTTACGCTTTGTAGCCAGGTTACGCATTTCTCTCATGCAGATATAACGACTAGTGCCGCTTGAGGTTACGCAAGCCATGCTTTTCTGGCTCGATGGTCCATAGTACCTATTTCCGTGCTTCCCTTAAAATCCGTTGTATGTTCTCCGGTGAATAGAATTCATCGGCTGGCACAGTTCCCCCGGTCACACCCATCATGCGGTCAATCTCCACCTGGTTGCCACGCACAGCCTCCCGAATCTTGTAAGCCATAGGTGGTATTGGCTTGAAGGCCGCCGACTCGCACGCCTCGTTATAAGAGGGCATGGCTGCCTCATTTCGCACTCTTTCATACTCGGCCATTGCTTCTTCTAACGGCATCTGTCCGGAGAATCCTGCATCAATCGCCTCAGCCAGCAATTCAGCATCGCGGAATGCGTCTGATATACCTCGTGCGGTGATCGGGTCTTTGTGGTAGCCCGCGTCGCCCACCAATGCCCACCCAGGACCATAAGGCTTGCGGAAGAAGCCCGGCAGATCAGCGCTGCCAAAAAACTTCTCTTCCCGTTTGCCATTCCTAACTCGTTCAGCAAGTTCGGGCGCAAGCTCCATCCTCTCCAGGAATGCCTTTTCTATGTCTGCTCGGAAGCCGGGGAATTGCTCGATTGGCACCTGCGTTGCCACACAAGTAAGCCCATTGTGCGTCGCAAAAGCAAGCATGAAAGCTGGTTGGTCTCGCATATACACTTCTATGCCTTCACAGTCGATCCTGCTGAAATAGCTGAAGTAACCACAACTTGTGGCCGGATTTTCGCTATAAGTCTTGGCATCCACGCCCCGCGCCACCATCGAGTGCTGACCATCGGCCCCGACCACCATACGGGCGCGCTCTGTAACTACGCTCCCACCCTTTGCTTTGCCTTTTATACCCACGACGCGCCCATCTTCCATCAGCAGTTCCTGCACCGAGAAGCCTTCTCTCACCTCTACACCTGCTTCGGCGGCCGCATCTACCAGGATTTTGTCGAGTATATAGCGCCGAGGTCCATACTCAGCGATAACGCCATCACCCGGAGGCGCGTATCCACCTAATGGGAAGTCGCCCAAATCGACCGTGTGCTTGATGAGAGGCGGACAACCTGACTCGATGATCCTGTCCAGAAGCCCCCATTTGTGCAACTGCACAACACCCTTGTGCCGGATGTAGTGGTTACGCATGCTGTCGCTGGGGAATGTAGCCCTGTCGACGAGCAGCGCCTTGTACCCCTTTCGTGCAAGCAGCATCGCCGTGGGCGACCCACCACAGCGAGCGCCAACAACTATGGCGTCGTACATAACAACCCTCCTATACTTCCGGCTAAATTGCGAACTCTTACTTACGCGATAGCGTGCCGTACCGCCGCTTCCGCCAGCAATTCGGCTGGATTGATCAGGTCGGGTGCGACTCCGCGCTCTCTTAGGAGCAGGGGGATTTCCGTGCAGCCGAGGATAATGCCGTCGGCACCTTGCCCTCTCAGCGCAGCCACCGCCCTCCTGTGCGGTCGCCGATGACGCCTATTGTCTTCATTCTTGCCCTCCTACCGGCCTGGACTCCCATTCCCTGTTCCATGCCACGGCCCTATTTATGCCTTCTTCCAATGGCACTTTCGGGTCATAGCCGAGTAATTCCCGCGCCTTTGTGATATCCGCTACGTAGTGTGTCACCTCGCCCACCTGGGAAGGTTCAATAGTGATATTTGGTTCTTTCCTCAAAGCTGCGCCGACCAGCCGCGCCATCTTGACTAACGAATTGCCACGTCCATACGCGAGGTTAATAGTCTGGTTAGTGACCCGACCATCATGCAGCGCATTTATACCGGATATTATGCCGCTCACGCAATCGTCTATGTACGTAAAATCGAGCACTTTGTTCTCACCATAGATAGTGATCGGCTCATCGTTTGCGATGCGGTGGATAAAAAGTGGGATGACCCGTTCCATCCTCTCCATGTCGTTGTCGAACCGCCCATAGACGTTAGAGAAGCGGAACACGATGTACTTAAGCCCGTAGCACCTGGCATACGAGTAAATCAGCGCCTCACTAGATATCTTGGAAGCCGAGTAAGGCGACTCGGTATAGGCGAAGTGAGCCGTGCTCTCGCCCATCGACTCCGGTCGCTTATCGACGTCTTCGATGTAGCGGTGGATATCACCGTACACCTCCCGGCTGCTGCTGAAGATAACAGGCAACCCGGCCAGCCTGCAATACTCAAGCACGTTATAGGTCATAGTGATGTTTTCCATCGCCCGGTGCGGGTGACGCACAAGCTCATGCACCTTCGCGTGGGCCGCCAGATGCACCACCACGTCACACGGCGGGTACTCCACGCCGCCTATCCCCTGCTCATAAGCGGGATAGTTGCTCGATAAGTCTTGCAGCAGGTAAGGAAAGCGGTCGGTCCAGGTATTGAGCCGCTTGTCCACCCCAAAGACGCTGTGCCCCTCGTCAAGGAGCCGCAGAGCCAGGTTGGTGCCTATTTGGCCGTTGGAGCCGGTTATTAGTACGCGCACTTATGCCCCTCTATCTTAGGGTCAAGGCTGGATTTTCATAGTAGGTCCAAAAATTCATCGACAGTCACACGCATTACGGATCAAGGCGTAGGTAGTTTAGCAACTGCTTTTTAGTCTTCGGCCCACAGCCACGCAACGACAGCCTCTTTTATGTTGTCCAGCGCTTCCTTCTCGTCTTTCCCCTGCGAAATGCAACCAGGCAGTGCCGGGCATTCGGCAACTACCCAGCCGTCTTCAGCGTAGTCGAGGGTAACATGAAAGATCATATAGAAGTTCCTGCAATAACTACATTCGTTTGAATGAGTTATTATAACACTGTGGGATAATGATTGATCTTAAGTCATAGCTCTTGTATGGTATTGCCGAGCGAAGATTATGCAAAAGCCGACGAATAGATACAGCTTCAATGTATTCTGGAGCGATGAAGACGAGTCTTACATTGCTCTCTGCCCTGAGTTCCCACGCCTGTCTGCTTTTGGTGATACACCTGAACAGGCCCTAGTAGAAATAAAGGCTGTTGTGGAACTTGCCATTGAGACTTACCACGAAGAGGGCTGGCCGCTGCCGCAGCCAAGAAACAAAGGAAGAATACGCTGGCTCCATCAAGGCAGGCTAAAAGCTATCCCAACCCTTCCTCAAGCCGCTCCAACACCCCCTGCAAATCCTCCGGCAACGGGCTGACAAACTCCACCCACTCCCCCGACGACGGTAGTGTAAACCCTAGCTTGTGGGCGTGCAAGAATTGTCGCGTCAGGCCGAGCGAGGAGGTATCCTTGAGGGTGCGCTTGCCGTAGACAGGATCACCCAGGATAGGGTAGCCGATAGATGCCATGTGTACCCTGATCTGGTGGGTGCGGCCTGTATCGAGCGTCACGCGGACGAGCGTGTAACCATCTAGGACACGATCGGTCACGTAGTGGGTGCGGGCATGGCGACCATTGCTCACCACCGCCATCCTCTGCCTATCACGGGGGTCGCGGGCTATCGGGGCGTCTACCACGCCGGAGGGTGGGCGGGGCTTGCCACTCACCACCGCCAGGTACTCTTTATGCATAGTGCGCGCCGCCATCTGCTTCGATAGCGCTTCGTGCGCCGACCTTCGCTTGGCGACCACGATAAGCCCGCTTGTGTCTTTGTCGAGGCGATGCACTATTCCGGGCCGCGCCTCGTCGCCCATATCCAGTTCGATGCCGGGCACATGCGCCAGGAGAGCATTGACCAGTGTGCCGCCGCTGTGTCCCGGCGCGGGGTGGACTACCATGCCTGCGGGCTTGTCGACCACCAACAGGTCGGAGTCTTCGTAGACTACCGATAGTGGGATTGCTTCGGCAATCAGCCCGCTTGGCCCAGGCGTAGGCAGTGTGACAAATATCAGGTCGCCCGCTTTTACCTTGTGGGAGGGCTTCTGCACAGGTTCGCCGTTCACCAGCACCTGACCACCTTCGATTAACGTCGAAGAGTAGGAGCGCGACACTCCTTCAATCCGCCCGGCAAGTAACTTGTCCAGCCGCTCGCCGTTCTCCAGGTCGTCCACGCGCCACTCCGCCACACGACCTCCGGTAGGAATGGGAGTGGCTGGATCAGGTGCGCTATGATTCTCCGACTTTAGGCTCCTCTGTGTGGCGGCTTGCAGGCCCTTCCGGGCGCGTGAACCAGGGGGTAGATTTATGTGAGGGTGAGGTGGGCACATCCACAGATGTTACGACCCGTTCATCTTTATGCAGGAACAGCGTCAGTAGCAGAAGAACCACGCCTATGGAGATGGCGCTGTCGGCCACGTTGAACACGGGGAATGTGTAGACGGTGTTGTTCAGGTTCATGCGAGCCCAGTATACCTCGATGAAATCTACTACATAGCCAAGCCGCACGCGATCCACCAGGTTGCCGATTGCCCCGCCCGTCACCAGGCCCAGGGCGAGCATCGAGGTGCGGGTCCCATTGCCCACCCGTTGAGCAGAGACTATAATAGCAACTACCACCACCCCAGCGAGGATGCTGAGGAGACCCGTCCAGCCCTGGAACAGCCCGAACGCCGCGCCTGTATTCTCTGTATACCTCAGCCGCGCAAATCCCTCAATTATCACTTGCGGCTCACGGGCGGCGATATTAGTTACTACCCAGTCC
>JBDSDS010000232.1:0-4665 GCA_039920445.1 Chloroflexia bacterium | reverse complement strand
GCGAGGTCGCTTTCCGGCGACAGGCCCCAGGGGTGATGCACTTCGATTGTGCGGGTTACTCCAGTGTAACTGGTGAGCGTCAAGGGAGGGATAACCATACTGCCCGTCGCGCCGCCCGTGAGAGCCGCCTCTAATAGGGGCTGTACTTTTGCCAGCACCTTCTTGTCTGTATCGGCGGGAGTGTTTCGCACGTCGAGGACGACTTTGCATTCGCCGGGCAGCACGTTTGCGCTCGTCTGGTCTGTCGAGAAGAGGGTTGGAGCGATTGTTGTCGGGCCAAGTCCAGGATGGTCCGGGTCGATGTCGAAGGTTAGATTTTCTAGCGCGAGGAGGAAGTTGGACATCGAGTAAAGCGGGTTGATGCCTGTCTCCGGCACGCTGGCATGCACCGACTTGCCGGTAATTGTCACCACAATCTCAAGCCTGCCTCTATGTCCGAGCGCCACGCGATTTGCCGACGGCTCACCAATGAGGACATAATCAACAGGCAGCGTTTCGGCCAGGACATAGCTGCCGAGGCCGCCGACCTCCTCCTGCACAACTCCCACAACGTAGATGTCGTTCGGTATAGGTAGACCCGCTCGATTCAGCAAGGCCGCGCCGTAAACGTGGGTAGCAAGGGAACCTTTCAGGTCGCTTGACCCTCGCCCCCAGATGTGCCCATCCTCGATTATCCCTTCGTATGGCGGGTGCGGCCAACGAGACGGGTCGCCGACGTCCACCTGGTCGATGTGCGTGTTGAGCATGATCGAGCGTTTCGCCCGGCCCAGTTCCTCTGTGGTTGCGGCAATCAAGCCGATGACGCTGCCGACTTCGTCTGTCCATACTTTATCGTAGCCGAGCGTCTCCATTTCGGTAGCCAGCAGTCGTGCTACCTCGCCTTCCTCGGCAGGCAAACTGGGCGTCCGGATCAGTCGTTGCGTGAAAGCGACCATCTCGGCTTCCGCCACTCGTGCCTCCCGCCATATCGCATCTATCGTTTCTGTCGAAAGCATTGCCTCAGACTTTACGTCTGCCATTCAGCGCCCTCCTATCAATATATAAGACCTTCATCCTGTAAGCGCGAACCGTGCCAACGTCCCCTTCGGGAATTACGAATTACGAATAAGAGGGATTTAATCAATTCGTAATCCGTAATTCGTAATTGGAGCGAAGCGACGAAGTGGATGTTGGGCAGAAGAGCCATGACATGTTACACTTTATGGATGCCCTTCGCCTCGCGCGCTGCGGGCAGACCTTATTTCCCCAGGAGAGAGCATAGTGTGGTTTTCGTGGCTAATGTTGTTAGTAGGGCTGATAATCATCCTTATCGGGTGCGACGTATTTACGAATAGTATAGAGTGGCTTGGCAAAAAGCTCGACCTTAACGAGGGCATGCTCGGCTCGATTTTTGCGGCGGTTGGCACGGCGCTTCCTGAAACGTTGATCCCTATAGTAGCGGTGATCTTCGGAGCGTCTACAGGAGAGACCGAGAACGCCCATGATGTAGGTATTGGGGCGATCATAGGCGCGCCGTTCATGCTTGCGACTGTCGCGATGATCGTTACAGGCATCGCTGTCGTGATCTTCAGCAGGCAGGGCCGCCGCACGACGACCATGAAGGTCAACAGTAAGATTCTCTCCCGTGACATCCGCTTCTTCCTTCTTGCCTTCGCTATTGCTATTGTGGCAGGCTTTATTGAAAGCCAGCCGGTCAAGATAGCCATCGCGATTGGATTGGTGGCATATTATGCGTTTTACGTCTACAAGCATGCCACCGATCCGGGTGAGGAAAGCCCCGACGAGGACGTCGAAGACCTTTCACCTCTTCACTTCGCGCGCAAGTATAACGAGCCACCCATGTCGCGTGTAGTCCTCCAGATAATAGCCGGGCTTGGCATGAGTATCGGCGCGGCCACTCTTTTCGTCCAGTTCGTGAGTGAGGTAGCCACATCGCTTGGGGTTACGACGCTCATCCTATCGTTGATTATTGTGCCGCTTGCGACCGAGCTTCCTGAGAAGTTCAATAGCGTTTTGTGGGTGAGGCGGTCGAAGGATACGCTTGCGCTCGGCAACATCACTGGGGCGATGGTCTTCCAAAGCACATTGCCGGTTGCGTTTGGCATAGTCTTCACCGACTGGCACATCACCGCCGAGTACGCGCCGGCTTTTGCTCAGGCTGCGCTCGCAATCGTAGCTGCGCTCATATTGTTCGGCATGATGGTGCGTCAGGGACGGCTGTCGGCTTCGGCGCTTATCATGTCGGGATTTTGGTACGTGGTCTGGTTGGTTCTGGTCTTTCCTCTCGAACTTGAGAAAATGGTCCGAAATATGGGCTGGTTGGAGTGAAGCGAACCGACAGCCCGTTCGTTATGCTATGTAGAAGAACTTTCCTCCTTTGGGAAAACCCCGGCGGACCGCCCAAACCGTCGGGGTTTGGCCTTTTAAAAAGGGTTGTTGTCTTGCAGCGTTGACACGCCCTTAACATCCCCCTAACTTCCCCAAAACATTCATCTCCTAGAATTAGAGTAGTCAGGCGCTTGCAGTCCTCCCACAACCGGGCGTAGGCCGCAGGCAAGTCTGAGTTGTGTCCGTGATCCAGCCGCCGAGTTTGGGTTGAGATTAGCGAGAATCCGGCTTGCTATTAGCTGCGGGATTCCTTATAATTTCCACCTGTGCGGTCCATTACAGGATGCGCAATTGGCCGAGGGCGCAATCATCCGGCCACCATGCTGCTTAACCGGGAAGGAGAGCTTTTTATGCCATCTATTCGTAAGGTTTTGTCGTTCAGACTGGCCGCAACATTCGCTTTAGTTGCGGCTATTTTAGTGCCCAGTTTGGGCGTGGCCGGGGCCATGTCCGAGATGTTTGGGGCCAGGCCCGCCTCAGCGCCTGTGCCGAAGCCCGGCGCACCCAACTCCACATCGCTGGTGATCAGCCAGGTATATGGTGGGGGTGGGAGCGGTTCCCCGACACCATTTTGCTTCGACTTTATCGAATTGTTCAACCCTACCACTTCACCTGTGGCGCTCACAGGCTGGTCAGTGCAGTATGCATCGGTGACGGCTTCGTTTACTAGCAAGACCGACCTACCGTCAGTGACGGTGCAACCAGGCCAATACTTCCTTATTCAACAAGGAACTACGACCACTGGAACTTGCTCCCCACTTCCTACGCCCGACTTCACCGGGACAATTAATATGGCTGCAGGCTCCGGCAAAGTCGCCCTGGTCAGTAACACAACGTTACTGGCTTGTGGTTCAAGTGCTAATCGTTGCACCACAAATCCGACCTTCAACCAGTTTATTGTTGACTTTGTGGGCTATGGCTCGACTGCTTCGGACTACGAGGGAGCGGGCCCGGCCGGCACACTCACTAGCGCTACTGCCGCCTTGCGCGCTGGTGCAGGCTGTATAGATACAGACAATAACAACGCCGACTTTGCCGTTGTTGCACCGACACCTCGGAATAGCTCTTCACCTCCAAATACATGCGGAGGCGCCACGGCCACCGCTACAACCGTGCCGCCAACTAATACGGTGGGAGGCCCAACCTCAACCAACACGCCCCTGCCTCCAACCTCTACGAACACCGCCACTGTTACTCCTACCGCACCTCCGGCCCGCATCCGTGAGATTCAGGCTATAAGCCATATTTCGCCTCGCAACGGCCAGACGGTGGGTAGCGTGCCGGGTATCGTGACGGCTTTACGCTCAAACGGTTTCTACATGCAGGATCCTAACCCTGACAGCGATGAGTCGACTTCGGAAGCTATTTTTGTCTTTACAAGCTCGGTGCCCACAGTGGCTGTCGGCGACGCCGTAACGGTGAGCGGCACTGTATCGGAGTTCAGGCCGGGGGGCAGCGGCAGCACGAATCTCACAACCACCCAGATCGGGTCGCCTGTAATAACAGTTGTCTCGACCGGTAACACACTGCCTACACCTGTGGTAATCAGCGTAGGCGGTCGCGTGCCACCCACTGTCGTGATAGAAGACGATGCCACAGGCAGCGTTGAGACCAGCGGAGTATTCGACCCGGCTCAGGACGGCATAGATTTCTACGAGAGCCTCGAGGCCATGCGCGTGCAGGTAAACAACCCTGTGGCGGTTGGCCCGACCAGCGACTTCGGCGAGATCCCGGTGCTTGCGGATGACGGCGCGGGAGCAGGTGTCCGCACGACGCGCGGCGGCATCATCATCAGCCCTCCCACCACCCCGTTCGACTACACGACAGCCGACTTCAACCCGGAGCGCATTATCCTCGATGATGCGATTGTGGGCGGAGCCAACATGCCCGATGTAAACGTCGGCGACCACTTCGGCGGCCCGGCAATCGGCGTGATGGACTATAGCTTCGGCAACTTCAAGCTCAACGTCACATCAGCTCTCACCAGGGTCAATAGCTGGCTTACTCGTGAGGTCTCCGCCACGCCGGGCGCTAATCAGCTTGTGGTCGGCAACTTCAATGTTGAGAACCTCGATCCAGGCGACCCTCAGTCCAAGTTTGACGACCTGGCTGCACTGATCGTCAATAACCTGCGTTCTCCTGACATTCTCTCTATCGAAGAGATCCAGGACAACAACGGCCCGATCAATGACGCAGTCGTAGATGCGGACGTGACTTTCAACAGGCTTATCGCGGCGATCCAGGCGCAGCCGGGAGGACCTACCTACCAGTATCGCC
>JBDSDS010000231.1:0-5347 GCA_039920445.1 Chloroflexia bacterium | reverse complement strand
TGTTTCTCAACGAACTCGCACCGCAGCAGGGCTTTCGGCGGGGGCGATACTTGTGCTGAATGGCACGTATACCCGCTTCGGCCTGTCCCTCATGTCGGACGTGCCTGCTCTCTTCTGGAGCTTGCTTGCCCTCCTCTTTTTCCTTAGGGCATTGCCTGTATACGAATTACGAATATGGAAAGTCTACCAGGTCGAGTACGAATTACGAAAGACCCATTGGGCGTTTGCGACGGGACTGGCGTTCGGGGTCGCCGTGCTGGTGCGCAATGGGGCGGTATTGCTGGTTGGTCCCATGCTCGTGTACCTTATCGTTCGCCGGATCATGCAGCGTCCGCCTATGTTGTGGAAGGAGGAAGTTCGAGTAGTTGTGTGGGGTGCCGTGGGACTCGCGGTGGCCGTGCTGCCCCAGGTGGCCTATTATCTTACTCATGCAGCCGGGTCGGGCTATAGCGCCTTCGTGGGTGATTGGAACATAGCAAATATCTTCAGCAACAGGGTGACAAGCGCCGACGGCAGTTCCGCCTTTGAGTATTCGATGATAGAGTTCTATCTGCTCGGCCCACTGGCAAGTTCAACTGCGGGGTTGCTCTCGCCTTTCTACTTGCCCGCTCTCGGCCTGGGCGCGTGGACGCTGTTTCGAGAGCGCAGGTGGCCTGTAATCGCCCTCCTCGCTTCGTGGTGGCTGATTCCGGTTCTAATTTTCAGCGGCACTCCGTACCAGTCCCATCGCTTTGTGCTGACCTATTTGCCTGCGCTGGCAATTGTCGGCGGGATAGGTATCGCAACTGGCCTAGAGGCCATATTCAAATTACGAATTATGAATTACGAATTACGAATTACGAATCGACTCATTGTCACAACCCTGGGAACTGCGTGGGTGCTACTTTCTGTGTGCGTGGGCGTTGCACAGGGCTGGCGAGGGGCTGACCAGTGGATTCATACCCATGCCGTCTTCAAAGAGGATGAGAGCAAAGTGGTGGCGCTGGCCCGCGAGGCTGCCGGGGGGTCGTCGCCTCGTGTCGTGAGCTTCGGCACAACCGCCGCCCTCTACTATTACACCCGCTGGCCGATCCTAGACTTCTATAACCATGACGAGCAGGAGATCGAGAGATTCTTCAAAGAGCCTGGAGAACGGCTAGTAGTGCTTCCTGAAGAGAACATGAGCGCTCAGTGGGCAGGTACGCCCTCCGGTGCGCGCTGGGAGTGGATACGAGGCCGCTATAATTTACAGTTCCATGGGAAAGCAGGTGGTTACACTATATATAAAGTGCAAGACAGACCATGAGCGGCAGGTAGGTCCAGATCGCACCCATGTTTCTGGAGTTCTCTTCCGAGGATCCTATTTCTTAATCGAGAAGTTCATCATTCCTTAATAATTCTCCTTTCATCCCTTAATGCTAGCTCTATATACTGGCTTGGTAGCGCGATGCAAAGCTGACCGTATCAAACAACCTGAATAGTAAATCTGAGGAGTAGAAATCAATGAAAAACAAACCCCTTACATCTCGCAAAAGCCGAGCTAGCAGATTTGCAATATTGCTGCTTGCACTATTCGTCACATACAACTGGCATCCTCTAAACACCACCGGCACAAGCGCGGCAACGCTGGCAGCAGGCTGTAACGGCGCTATCACCCCCGCGCTTACCGAAGGTCCATACTACAAGGCAGGCTCCCCTGAACGCGCATCTTTGGTTGAGACAGGGATGAGCGGCACCAAAATCACGTTGACAGGCTATGTATACGACAAGAACTGCAAGCCCATTTCTCGCGCGTGGTTGGACTTCTGGCAGACTGACGCCGCTGGAGTATACGACAATAGTGGGTACAGGCTCAGAGGGCACATATACACTGACGCATCTGGAAAGTATCAGATCGAAACTGTGATACCGGGAGAATATCCAGGGCGCACCGAACACATACACGTCAAGGTGCAAGCGCCCAATGGTCCAGTACTCACAACGCAAATCTTCTTCCCAGGAGTGGCTCGCAACGGCAGCGATTCCATCTTCAATCAGGCTCTATTGGTAACTATGCAGGATACATCGACCAGCAAGACGGCAACTCTCGACTTCACGTTGAACGTGACGAGTACCCCGTCCCCACAGGCGACATCTACCACGATAGCACGTGCGACCGCAATACCGATTGCTACTATCTCAACCAACAGCTATACCTTCAAGGAGACAGGGTTCACCGTTTCAAGTGATTTCTGGACTGCCTGGATGAACGGGCGTTCGTTTGCAGATAGCCTATACATCAACGGCCTTCCAATAACAGCCGTGCGCGACGAGGTATCACCAACCGACGGCAAGACCTACAAAACACAGTGGTTCGAGCGAGCGCGCTTTGAATATCACCCTGAGAATGCAGCACCCAATAACGTACTCTTCGGACTGCTCGGCAATGTAGCCTCTCAATCCAGGCAAAACCAGACAGCCTTCAGATCAATAAGCAACCCTGGCGGGACGGCAACCTGGTTCTCGCAGACAGGGCACGCTCTCGGCAACAGCACCGTGGAAGGCCAGGCCATAGCCACCGCCTGGACCCGAATGGGAGGGCTAAAGCAATTTGGCTATCCGATTTCCGAGGTGTTCTCCGAAGTAAGCAAGGACGACGGCAAGACGTATCTCGTGCAATACTTCGAGCGGCAACGCCTGGAATATCACCCGGAGAAAAATGGTACACCCTACGTAGTTCTGCTGGGGCGTCTTGGAGCTGAGCAAATAGCCAAAACGCCATAACATGGTAACTCACGTTACGCAGTAGGTCCCCGTGCCTGCCCCTACGGCACCTACTGCGTAACGTGAGGTTGTAAGTTGGAGCATTTACAGATGACTTCCTATGGACACTAAGAACGCCTAACAAAACCTTCGATGACATTCTCTATAGGGGCAGGCCCCCGTGCCTGCCCCTATAGGTTTTGTTAGGCGTTCTTAGTACGTTATGCAGCTTGCGCCCTGGCTTAGGAACTCTACCAGCTTCGCACCTCCAACGATCACTGAGTTACTCACCAGTTTATCTTCAGCCAATCCCCTTCTTGTGAAGCAAGGTGAGCAGACCCATATCGTGCCACCGTTGCTTGTGAAGCTTTCGATCAGCTCTTTCAAAGGCTTGAAGCCCTCTTCGTGAATGTCGTCAGAATACCCCTGCTGGGACAGGTGTACGGCTTCGGTACTGAGGAACACAACTGTCTCAACACCACTGACCACCCCTGCATTAGCGACAACAAATCCGACTGTTGCCATGTCTGTATTGTCCTTTGCGTGCGTTATGCTAACTACCATCTTTGCCATTCTGGTTCTCCTTTATGTGGTTGGTCCTTTGCGGATAAAATAGTGGCCGGACTGCTCTCCGAGCAACGTATGGCCTAGTAAGCGGCACCAGGCGGGCAGGTCTTCTCTGGCACCTGGGTCGTAGGTTATAGCTTCGAATATCTGCCCTGGTTGAAGGTTGCGCGTTTCCATATGCAGCAGTACAAGCAGTTCACCGCAGCCGAGCGGGCCTGCATCCACCACCACATCAGGCTGGATATCGTCTTGTGTCATGCCTGGGTCCGCCGAACGTAGTAGCTGGCGTAACCTTTGCCTTTGACCGTGCCCGCAAGTTCATTGCCGGTCATGCGGCACCATGCGCTCAGGTCTTCTCGCGCAGCGGGGTCGTCAGTGACCACTTTGAGGATGTCGCCTGGCTGCATAGCGCGTACCTGTTGAGCCATCGTGAGCAGCAATTCAACACATGCCTGCCCCATGCCATCAAACACAGCCTTCTCCTGCAGGTCGGGGTTGAGCACTGTTTGCAGTTGGCTAGTTGAGGTGTCCTGTGCTACGTGGCCATTAGGGGTGTGTTCTTCGGTCGTCGGTCGATGAGCTTGCGAACTATCGACTCCAAGCCCCAGATCATCATTGAACACAGGGATGAAGTTACGCCGCCTGCTTTGACCGCCTGTGTTCTGGATAGTGGCTGCGCTGAAGAGGTCTACCATCTGTGACTGGATAGTAGATGGTGTGGGCAGGTCACCTGCTTGCATTGCCGACATGCGAGCGGCGGAGCGTACTTTCATGCCGTCGGCCACGTCTGCTTGCAACACGCACGCGCAATGGAAGCTGCCTACCTCGAAGGCGCTGTCCAGAGAGGTGGTGTTGGGCTTGGCGCAGGCAGCCCCTTGACCTTCCATGGCATTATAGATAATGGGCGCGCTGTAGCCTGCCGGTATCGTGCGCACGCGCTGGCTTGCCTGCTCCCATAACAGGTCATGTGTCAGGTCCATGAAAGTCTCGCAGTATGGCTCTGCGGCCTGGAAGCTTCCTTTGCCTTGCGTTGCCAGGCTGTCGAAGTAAGAGGAGCAGTTGGTGCCACCGCCGCAGATAAACTTGAGATGGCATTCGTTGCACCCGTCGCGCCGCTGCACGCTGTTAGCCCGTATCTCCTGCAAGATAGGCGAGTTAAGCCATATGTCCTTGAGCGACCGCTCTCTCACAGAGCCGCAGGCCAGACTGGGCGCGCCGCTGAACCAGACGCATGGATAGACTTGCCCGTCGCTGAAAACGTCCAGGCTTTCATAACCGCAGTTGCAAAGGTCGGTCTTACGGCCATGCTTGCCGCGCACCCTCACTCGCAGACTGGTCTCATTATCTATGACCATGCCCGATTCAGCCGCTACTTCCCGTAGCTCGCGCATTATTTGAGTTACTTTAGAGGGCGGGATCAGCAGATCGTTGTTGTCATAGGCGCGCCCTCGCTCCTGGAGCCACAGGATGTGGTGCTCTTTCACGCCTAACCCACCCAACATCCGCGTAGTATCGGCAATGCGGGCCATATTGTGAGTAGTGATAGCAGTGCTGATAACAGGAGTGAGGCCGATATGCACCAGATCGCGTATGCCCTGGATGGTGCGCTTGAAAGTGCGTGGGCCGCGCACCAGCTCGTGCAGCTCGGCGTCGGGGCCGTCCACCGAAATCTGCACATTAAGGCGGCGCGGCTGGTCGAAATTGTTGGTCGCGTCGCCGTTGATTTTGCGCGCCACCTCGGTAAGCCGCGCCAGGATGCTCTTATTGAAGAAAGTGGCATTTGTAAGGATCACCAACTCCGACTCTGAGCAGACGTATTTGATCAGGTCGAAGATGTCGCGGCGCATAAACGGCTCGCCACCCGTGAAGTAAAAGCGCTGCACCCCAAGATCGCGCGCTTCGTCTATCAGCCGATACAAATCGTCGCGGGTCATCTCGTTCTCCGGCACGAAGTCACCTGACGAAACGTAGCAGTGAGTGCATCGCAGGTTACAATCGTTGGTGACGAAGACGTAAAGTTCGCTGAGGCGACTAGGGGCGACTGTGGTGGCGCGGCCTG
>JBDSDS010000230.1:0-9528 GCA_039920445.1 Chloroflexia bacterium | reverse complement strand
AATGATACATGGCTGACAGGCGTGCGCGACGTTTCGCTCATCTACGGCTCGCTCTTTATGTGTATCGGCGGCCTCGCTATATTCGCCATGGCGGGCGCTATAGCCTTCCTTACCTTCACCCTGCGTGATAACGTGGTCCCCGCCCTCGAAAAGCTAAACGACACTGCCAAGACCGTCAAGGGCACCGCCACCTTCATCAGCGAAGGCGTGGTAGCCCCCGTCATCAAAATGGCAGGCGCGGCGGCAGGGGTACGAGCAATGGTGCAAACCCTCGCCCGACGTAATCCCCCGAAGCTCGGTAACGGTAAAGACAAGAAGAAAGATACCGCGTAAAGGAAGCCAGGGAGAACCAGCGACATGAGAAACCGAAACGGCGGTGACGCCAGCCTCCTCCTGGGTTTGGTGCTCGGCATAGTAGTCGGCGCAGCAGTTGTAATGATCATCAACGCCGCGCTTGAAGATGACAAGCCGAGCCTTCCCGAAGCAAAAGCCGCGCTAGAGAGCAAGGCAGACGACGCCAAAGACAGAGTAGAAGGCGCTGCCGAAGGGGCAAAGCCTTAGCAGGCATTCTTAACCTCATACTGGAGACGAAGGTAATTTAGATAGCCTTCGTCTTTTTGCTACACATCAATAGTTAGATAAGGACCCATTACCACTTGTCTTACCCGGCTGCTAATGATACAATCTTAGAACCCACAAGGCTGACCAGCATTCTTGGGCGATGTTGCAAATGTCACCTGCGTGGTTCGACGCACCATTATTAAAGGAGGATCAACCATGCTGAAACGAATTCGTCTTAGTTCCATTTATGCTCTCCTGGCCGGAACCCTGCTCCTATCGGCCTGCGGCGGCCCCGCTGCCACCCCTACGGCCACAACAGCCACAGGGGGAGACGCTACAGCCACCACGGCAATGGTGGCAGCGCCCACCACCGCTATGACCGACGCAACGGCGACTACCGCCATGTCATCAGAGACTGCCACGACCGGTACCACCACATCAGGAGAGGCAATACCGATCGGAATCGCCGTAGCCCAGACAAGTAACGTAGCCCTCCTCGGTCAGGAGCAAGTGATCGGCGCGAAGATTGCCGAGAAGTTCTTCAACGACAAGGGCGGCGTCAACGGCACCCCGATCAAGCTCATCTTCCAGGATACAGCGGGCGACGAAGCGGGCGCCATCAACGCCTTCAGACTCTAATCAACCAAAACAAGGTAGTCGGTATCGTCGGCCCCACTCTCTCTCAGCAGGCATTCAGCGCCGACCCGATAGCCGAACGGGCCAAGGTTCCTGTGCTCGGCCCCTCGAACACCGCCAAGGGGATACCACAGATCGGCGAATACATTGCCCGTGTGTCAGCCCCTGTGGCAGTAGTCGCGCAAAACGCTATAGCCGCCGCTCTTGAGATCAACCCCAACATCAAGAAGGTAGCGGTCTTCTTCGCGCAGGATGACGCTTTCAGTAAGTCGGAGACAGGCACCTTCCAGGAGACCGTCAAGGCCAAGAACCTCGAGTTGGTAACGGTCCAAACTCACCAGAAGGCCGACACCGACTTCACCACCCAGGCGACTGCCGCCATCGGCTTCAATCCTGACCTGGTTATCATCTCCGGCCTCGCAGCCGACGGCGGCAACCTCGCCAAACAGCTTCGTGACCTCGGATACAAGGGCGTAATCATCGGCGGCAACGGCCTCAACACGGCCAACATGTTCCCGGTCTGCAAGGCCCAGTGCGATGGTATAATCATTGCCCAGGCGTATAGCCCTGAGCTAAAAAGCACAGTAAACGACGAGTTCCGCGCTGCCTACGAAGCCGAGCAGAAGAAGGCTCCGCCTCAGTTCAGCGCCCAGGCGTTCGCGGGCGTGCAGGTCTTCGTGGAAGCCCTGGCCTCCCTCGACAAAAAGAGCAAGCTGAGCGGCATGTCACTCGAAAACCTGAGGACCGAACTCAACAAGGAGATCCTTGCCGGTAAGTACGACACGCCTCTCGGATCCATAAGCTTCGACCCAGAGGGCGAGGTCCAGCAAAGCAAGTTCTATGTCGCCCAGATCAAGATGAACCCGGACGGCACCACTGGTAAGTTCACATTTATCCGCTAAGCCGGTTGCCCCAACAGGAGGGTCAAAAGGCCCACGCCTGCAGGTGAGACAGACAGAATAAGAACGTAGGGGCAGACACAACGGCCTGCCCCTACGTTGCATTTTACTCTCGCCATATAGTAAGGCAACATGATCAACTGACCATAGTTCCCGCACGAAGCGTATGACTTTCACGCAGTTTCTGCAACAGTTACTAAACGGCCTTTCGATAGGCAGCGTCTATGCTATCTTTGCGCTTGGCTATACGCTCGTCTTTTCGATCCTGGGCGTGATCAACTTCGCACACGGGGCGGTGTTCACGCTCGGAGCATACTTCACCTACACGCTGATGGGCGGGGTCTTCAGCTTCAACGGACTCTTGGCCAATGCGTCTGTGCCTGTAGAGCTGCCATTTGCGCTGGCGCTCATCATGGGTGCGCTCCTGGCCGGGCTGATGGGTGTTCTTATTGAGCGGGTGGCTTTCCGACCCCTCAGGAAGAGGGGGGCCGATCCTCTCCTTTCGCTCGTGTCGAGCCTGGGGATCGCCATCATGATACCGAACCTTATCCAGTACCTGGTCGGCGCGGAGATTTATACCTTTCCGGCGAGCGCCTACGGCGGGCTGCCTGCTGCAATCAACTTCGGCACAATCGAGAACCCTGTGCCGGTGCGCAGCACCCAGGTGGTCATCTTCGCGGTCTCCGTCGTTATCCTGGTGATACTTACCTATCTCATCGGCTACACACGCTTCGGCAAAGCGTTGAGAGCAGTCGCGGAAGACGCCACTACCGCCAGCCTCCTCGGCATCAACACCGACCGCTACATCCTTCTCACCTTCTTCCTGAGCGGCTTCCTCGGCGGAGTTGCAGGCACGTTGGTCGGTTCCAGCGTAAGCATCGCGGGGCCATACTTTGGACTGGCGTTCGGCTTGAAAGGGCTGGCGGTGATCGTGCTAGGGGGGCTAGGCTCTATTCCTGGCGCGGTTGTCGCAGGGCTTGTGATCGGTCTTGCCGAGGCCTTCGTGCCGTCGCAATACTCAGGGTACAAGGACGCGGTGGCGTTTGCTATCCTCTTTATCGTGCTGCTGGTCAGGCCAAGAGGTCTGTTCGGGCGCACCCTCCTCCAGAAAGTGTAGCATGGCTGAGTTCTTCGCTACATACGGCTTCCTGATCGTTTCGATGGTGCTGGCTGCGGTGCTCGCGCTTTCTCTCTACGTCCCTCTTATGGCAGGACAGTTGTCGCTTGCAAGCCCCGGCTTCTATGCTCTTGGCGGTTATATTACAGCAGTTATGTCAACCAAGATGCTTACTTACGATTCGGAGACTTTCCCCATACCGTTTGTCCTGCTCGAAATGCTGGTGGCTGGGCTGGCCTGTGGTGTGCTGGCGCTTATAGTCGGCATCCCTGCGCTCCGCCTCAGGGGTATTTACCTTGCGCTTGCTACTATCGCATTCGTAGAGATTGTGCGCGTGCTTGCGCTTAACCTGGAGATAACGGGCGGGGCGATAGGCATCTTCGGCATACCCCAGCCCTTCAACACCCAGATAGAATACCTCTGGGTAGCAGGCCCACTCCTCCTGATCACTATGCTCTTCGTATACCGCCTGGAGCGAATCCGGGCAGGCAGGGCTTTCCTCGCCATACGCGAAGATGAGCTTGCCGCCGACGCCATGGGCATCGACCCGACGACGAACAAAGTGCTGGCGTTCACAATGGGCGCAATCCTAGCGGGTGTGGTGGGAGCGCTGAGCGCCCACTTCATCAACACCTGGAACGCGCGCCAGGGAACATTCGACGCGAGCATAGCGCTTCTGGCGTTCGTACTGATCGGCGGGTCGCGCACCTTTCTCGGCCCTGTGGTCGGCGGAATGGCCCTGACTGCTCTTCCTGAGATACTGCGTACCCTATCGGGCGCGGGCAGCCTACCGGCGTGGCTAGGCGAGTTCATGAAAGACGGGCGCTTCATCATATTCGGCGTGCTCCTTGTCATCGGCACGGTCTTCTTGCCACATGGGTTCATAGGCCCTAACCTCTTCTCCGGCTCGCGCGGGCGCAAAGAGTCGAGACCGCTTCCATGAACGAAGCAATCACTGAGACGGTTGCAGAGCCTGCCCAAACAGATGAAACTGTAATACTGAAAGTCAACCAGGTCTCGCGCCGCTTCGGCGGCCTTGTCGCCGTGAACAATGTCAGCTTCAGCGTGCAGGAAGGGGAGATTTTCGGCTTGATCGGCCCGAACGGTGCGGGCAAGACGACCCTGTTCAACGTGATAACCGGGCTGATCCCAGCATCGAGCGGCAACCTCATATACAAGGGCGAAAATATCACCCGCCGTTCGCCCCACCGTATCGCCTCAAAAGGGATCGCGCGTACCTTTCAGAACATCAGGCTCTTCGGCAATCTTACTGCCCTCGAAAACGTAATGATAGCGCGCCACGTCCACGGCAGAGCAGGTATCTTGTCAGGGGTATTCGGCCTGCCGGCCGCACGAAATGAAGAGCGCGCCACGCAGCAGAGAGCTTTGGAGTTGCTCAATTTGGTCGGACTTGGAAACCGCGCAGATGAGAACGCACGCAACTTCGCGTATGGCGACCAGCGCCGGGTAGAGATAGCCCGCGCCCTTGCCCTCGACCCAACCCTCCTCCTCCTTGACGAGCCTGCCGCCGGTATGAACTCGAACGAAAAGGCTGACCTTAGCCAGTTCATCCGGGAGCTGCGCCACCGCTTCAACCTTACTATCGTCCTAATCGAGCACCATGTACCTCTCGTGATGGGCCTCTGCGACCGGATAGCCGTGCTCGATTTCGGCCTGCTCATAGCCCTGGGCGATCCAGCCAAAGTGCAGAATGACCCAGGAGTTATCGAAGCCTATCTGGGGGCAGAGTAACGTGATGCCGATTGCAGACTCACAGCAGACGGCACCGAGCGCAAAGGGAGCCAGTCCACTTCTCGAGATAAACAATCTCCATGTCAACTACGGAGGCATACAGGCGGTACAAGACATGAACCTGGTCATCTACCCGGGAGAGGTAGTGACGCTCATCGGCGCGAATGGGGCGGGGAAGAGCACCACCCTGCGCGCCATCTCCCGCATCATCAAATTGAAAAGCGGCAAGATGACCTACGATGGACGCGACATCACCCACTGCCGCCCGGATGAGGTAGTTCGCAAGGGAATAGCCCACTGCCCGGAGGGGAGGCGGGTGCTGGCACGCCTCAGCGTCTATGACAACCTGGTATTGGGGGCGTACATCCGCAAAGACCAGTCAGCAGTGCCCCATGACATAGCAACCCAGTTCGAGTACTTCCCCCGCCTGGCCGAGCGCCGTTCCCAGTTGGCGGGCACCCTGAGCGGCGGCGAGCAGCAAATGCTAGCCATAGCCCGCGCCCTCATGTCACGCCCACGCCTTCTCCTGCTCGATGAGCCGTCGCTTGGCCTGGCCCCCCTGATCATACGAGAGGTATTCAATGTCATCAAGAGCTTGCACGCGGAAGGCGTCACCATCCTCCTTGTCGAGCAAAACGCCCGCCTGGCCCTCCAGAATGCAGATCGGGGCTACGTGCTCGAAGCAGGTAATATCATCATAGAAGGCCCCGCCGCCGCTCTCCTCGACGACCCGCGTGTCAGGAAAGCATATCTCGGCTAAACCATGTCCTCAATTCCTATGCCCAAAGAGACCTGGGAAGTCCTCAAAACCACAACAGCCCTCCACAAGCCCCCCTTCCTCAAAGTGGAGATGGAGCATGTGCGCCTGCCCAATGGTCGAGAGATCGAGGAGTGGCCCATCGTAAATGCCAGAGATTACGTGAACGCCGTAGTGCTAAACGAAGCAGGCGAGATGATGGTGCTGGAGGGGTACAAGCACGGGATAAGAAGGTCTAGTTGGCAGGTGCTGGGTGGCTATCTGGAAGAGGGCGAGGATCCACTGAATGCTGTCAAACGTGAATTGCTAGAGGAAACCGGCTACAGCAGCAACAATTGGCAGGAGCTTGGTAGCTACGTGGTAGATGCCAACCGCCGCGTAGGGGTGGGACATTTCTACCTGGCCCGCGACGCCCGCCGAACAGCCGAACCGGACAACGACGACCTCGAACAGATCGAGATCAAATGGGTAAGCCCCAACGAAGCGCAGCGTGCCCTCCACGATGGGCGTATTGCCGCTATAAGCTATGCGCTGAACGTGGCTCTCACGCTCCTGTCAGGGCTTGATGATGCGTCAACCGCATGACGCTGACTGACAACCAGCAGACGAATAAGCTTACCCTCTCCTCAAAACGGGATAGCCTATCAACCTCTACTTACCGTTCAACATCTCGACGATTGGCGCGAATGTCTCCATCACATCATCGAGAATAGTAACGTACGAGAAGCCCCACCGCTCGCGTCGGGCCTCTATTTCCCTAACGGTCTCATCAATGGTGCCAAACAAGGCGGCAGGCGATTCCAGCAGCAGGTCAACTGTGTACCCCAGCGTAGTAATGCCTGCCAGTATCTCTTCGGCTGCCTGTTTGCGGTCTTCGGTAAAGACAACGTGGGACACCATGATATTTAATTCCAACTGGTCAAAGCGGTCCCCGGCGGCATCTCGTACCCATTGCAACTTCTCCTCAGTGGCTTCAGCCGAAGTAGAGGAAGGATCACCCCCGCTGCCGTCTGCGTAGGTCTTTATGTGTATGCCCACGATATCTGCCTCGCGGGCGGCGATGGACAGGACGCGCCTGCCGCCACCCGCGATGAAAATAGGTGGGTGTGGGCGTTGCACAGGCTTAGGAAGCCCATTCAATCCGGTGATCTTGTAATACTTCCCCTCGAAAGTAACCGGCTCCTCCCCGAACAGCGCCTTGACGATCTTCACAGCCTCTTCCATGCGACCTACGCGCACACCCGGAGGATCGAACGGAATGCCAGTCTGCTCGTAATCACCGCCGTGCCAACCCGCCCCGATACCAAGCTCCAGGCGTCCGCCTGACAGCAGGTCAAGAGTAGCAGCATCCTTAGCGAGAAGGGCCGGGTGTCGAAAATCATTGTCGCATACATTGGTGCCCACGCGCAGAGTGCTGGTAGCCTCGGCTGCTATCGCAAGCGCCGGAAAGGGAGAAATATCGTTCACAAAGTGATCGGGCACAAGGAAGATCGCGTATCCAAGCTCCTCAGCCCTCCGAGCCTTAGCCACCCACTCTTCCCGAGAGGCCGCACCCCCCGCTACCACGCCGAAGCGGAATGGTCGCTTGTTTGACACTACTATTTCTCCTTTACTCGCAGATGCAGTGGGCTGTTACTAAATGATTCCCCAGCGAAGTACTGAATAGTTCTACGGCCTCGCCCCATACCTTCCCTGATACGTTTGCACGCCTAGCAGCCCTAGCAACACCTCATATTGCGTACCCTTATTCTCCGGGTGGTACTCAAGGCGATTGCGCTCGAAGTATTGAACGAGGTAGGGCTTGCCATCGGTAGGGCTTTTCTCCTGGAACGGCTCGGAGAGGGGGAAACCGAAGACCGGGATGCCGCCGTTACCTTGCCAGTAGCCTTGAAGCTCAGGCGCTATCGTGTGACCCGTCTCCTTGAAATAGAGCCTGGTGCCACCTGGGGCCGACACCGGCTTGAACAGCTGCTCGCTCGCCCTCGGCCCGGCAAGGTCCGCGCCCAGCCTGCCCAGAAGCACCTGTGACTCCTTGCCCCTGTTCTCCGGGTGCCACTCGAAGCGAGCGCGTTCGGTGTACTGCACTGTGTAGGTCTTGCCATCGCCCAGCTTCTCGGTCAGCTCACCCGTCACTGGCAGCCCGAACTGCTCGATACCGCCGTGGGTGAACCAATAATTGAGAAACGCCCCGCGCAGGCAACGCCCTGTCGCAGGGAAGCACCTCTCAACGCCAGCCAGCACGAAAGCCGGCTGTGGGGCAGGCTTGCCTACCACGGCGGTTGGCCTCGGACCTGAAATCCCTATGGGGGCAGGTTGCGAGCCGGTGTAGCTGATCTTGTATATATTTCCCGTCCGATCCTGTGAGGCGAAAAGAGAGCCGTCATAGGGATCGACAGCCAACCCCAACCACGCTTGCCCATCAGCCAGGAAGGTCTGGGGCGAGCTGGAGGGCTTGCCATCTTTAAACGGTATGAAGACAATAGCCCTGTCCTCGGGATACTGGATGCTGTGCTGATTTACAAACATGCCGCCCCAGTAACTATCCGGGAAGGATGAGCCAGTGTAGAACGTCGTCCCAAGAGGCGCTGAGTGCGCGGGGAGTTGCACTACCGGCGCTACGGTCTTAGCGCAGTTGCCACCCGGAGTGTTAGGGTTCGGCTGGCGGTTGCCTATGCAATAAGGATAACCGTAGTCGCCACCGTCCACGAGCAAGTTAAGCTCTTCAGGTGGAGAGTTGCGTCCCAGTTCGTCCACGCCGTTATCGAAGCCCCACATCTGCCCGGTCACTGGGTCAAAATCAAAGCCGACCACGTTGCGCAAGCCCCGAGAGAAAACTCGCCCGCCGCTACCGTCTGCGTTGAACTGCCAGATAGTAGCCCGGCCCGGCGCTTCAGGCCCGTCATCATTGAACGAGCCTACGTTCAGGTAAATCTTGCCGTCCGGCCCAAAGCCGATGGTCTTTGTCTTATGGCGACCATCTGCGGGCAGGTTATCGATCACAACCGAACGAGTGTCGGCTACGAGGTCGCCGTTGGTGTCGGTGAGCCGCCAGATTCGGCTCGTTTCGCCTACATAAGCCGAGCCGTTGCGAAAAACCACGTTATTTGGCGAAGCGAAGCCCCCGGCGAACGCAATAACATCGTCGGCCTTGCTATCGCGATTGCGGTCGGGCAACACAGCCACACGTCCCGACTGCATGTTAGCTACATAAAGATCGCCATCGGGAGAAAACGAGAGGAAGCGGGGAGTAGGGAGTCCTCCTGCATATAATTCTATCTTGAAGTTAGGTGGCAGTTGAGGCGGCACGGCATGCACGATGTGAGCGCTAGCGAAGTCACCTACCCAGCCCAAACCTATAGTCAAACAAACCAATGCCAACATCAGGAACCGTATCCGTAGCTTTTGAACCATATAGCCTCCTCGTAGAGTACAATCCCACTCGCCTGCCATATTATAAGCGATGCAAGCGTGCGCCAACGAGCGCTAGCAACACATAGCGTGTCTAATTCGGGCAGTAGTCCCTATCGAGGCTGAGAGTGTCGAACCATCGGATGGTACACGAGGGGAGTGGCTAAAAGCAAAGCGAAGCAGTTAGAATAGAGGATAGAGGCATGAATGCAACAACACACCCACAATGTCCCAGGTATCCGAAATGCCAACAAAGCCGCTATGTAGTGAATAGTGAAAGCAGGCTCCAACGGGGGAGGTAGTCAGCGTCTGAGGTGCCAGATGTGTAAGCGCTACTTCACACCTGAGCCAAAGCCGATGGGGTACGATCCTGCGGTACGAGAGCAGGCGCTCCGCCT
>JBDSDS010000229.1:0-5253 GCA_039920445.1 Chloroflexia bacterium | reverse complement strand
GACGAATTTCTCTACGGCATGACGGCTGCCGAGTTTGAGCAGAACCACGGCCCTGGAATTGACGGAGAGAAGTGACCACCTGGGGTCAAGCACCCCAGTCAGGCGAGTTGCATTATTATGTAGAATCGTAGGGGCGGGCCCGTGTGTCCGCCCTGTACGGTTGCATCCCAAGCAAGGCGGACACACGGGTCCGCCCCTACAATTTGCTTGACCCAGGGGTTGAGCCGCTATCCTCTTTGTGGCATACTCTTGCTACCTTTGACCGGGAGGGGTCTGTAGTATGAAAGTCGGAGTCGGACTGCCCAGCACAGTGCCTGGGGCGAGCGGTCAGAATATCATAGATTGGGCGCGTAGGGCTGATGCAGGCCCATTCTCCAGTCTGGGCGTGCTCGACCGCCTGGTTTACGACAGCTACGATCCTCTCGCCGCCCTTGCCGCCGCCGCTGCCGTGACTACCAGGGTAAAGCTCGTCACAATGATTGTGATTGGCCCCCTCCGTAACACGCATATCCTCGCCAAAACCGCTGCCTCGATTGATGCCCTATCGGGTGGGAGGCTGGTTCTTGGGCTGGCGGTCGGGGCGCGCAAAGAAGACTATGATCTTGCCGGTATTGAGTACGGCACACGCGGTAGGAGGCTCAACGAGCAACTCTCTCTCTTGCGCGATCTGTGGGAAGACAGAATAGGCCCAAACTCGGCAAATCCAAAAGGACCACCCATCCTCGTAGGGGGCATGAGTGACACCGGCTTCGCGCGCATGGCCCGTTACACAGATGGCTACGTGCATGGCGGCGGTCCACCCAGAGCGTTCGCCCGCGCCGCCGACAAAGCACGCGCCGCATGGCTCGATGCGGGCAGGCCAGGCAAGCCCCAAATCTGGGGGCAAGGCTATTTCGCGCTAGGTGAGGGTACAGCAGAGCAGGGGATGGACTACCTGCGTCACTACTACGCCTTTACCGGCCCCTTCGCCGAGAAGATAGCCTCCGGTCTGCTCACTACCCCGCAGGCAATCGCCCAATTCGTGCGCGGCTACGAAGAAGCAGGCTGCGATGAGCTTGTCCTTTTCCCCACCTCTCCTAACCTTGAGCAGATAGATAGGCTGGCGCATGCTCTGGGGCAGAGGTCCTAAACGGCGAGGAACGTAGATATGGAAGAAGAGAATAGTAGGCAATCAAGGGGCGCACTGATGGTACTTGTTGCCTTTAGTGGTATGTTGTTAGGAGCTGTTCTTGGGTTTTGCGGAGGTCTGTTTGTTGAATCATTCAGCCCGCTCAGTAAATCAGCAGAATATCTGGGCGAAGGAGGTATGGTTGGGTGTATCATCGGGGCAGTTGTAGGTAGTTTCATTATTCTTATTTTCATTGGTATGCGTTATTTTGGGAGTCGCTCGGCCCATTAGTTGTATGGTAGCACCTTCTTGATGTCCATTGAGATGAGCAAACCCAAAACCCAAAACCCAAAACCCAAAATCCTCATCCTCGGCGGCGGCCCAGCGGGGCTGTACTGCGGGCTGCTCATCAAGAAGGCTGACCCATCGCGTGAGATTACGATAATAGAGCGCAATCCGGCGGGCGTGACGTACGGCTGGGGGGTGGTCTTCTCCGACCGTACGCTCGCCTCCTTCCAGCGGGCCGACTACAAGACCTACCAGCAGATCGCCGACAACTTTGTCATCTGGGACGCTATCGATGTGCATTACCGGGGCGAGACGGTCAGGTGCGGGGGCCACGTCATCGCCGCCATCTCGCGCAAAGTGCTGCTCGACATACTCCAGAGGCGGTGCATCGAATTGGGCGTTGAGATGAAGTTCGAGGTGGAGGTAAACGACCTTACACAGCTTCCCCCGCACGACCTCTTGATAGCCTCTGATGGCGTGAACAGTATCACCCGCAAGATGTACGAGGAGCAGTTCAAGCCTAGCGTCGAGTGGGGTAAGGCGATGTACATCTGGCTCGGTGCCGACAAGGTGCTCGATGCGTTCAACTTTATCTTCCGCGAGAACGAGCACGGCCTCTTTCAGGTTCACGCCTATCCCTTCTCTGGCGCTACCAGCACCTTCATAGTCGAGTGTGACGAGCAGTCATGGCTGAACGCCGGGCTAGACAAATCCACCGAAGCCGAGAGCCTGGCCTACTGCCAAACCCTCCTGGACGAGCACCTGAACGGCACGCAACTAATCTCCAACAACTCCAAATGGCTCAACTTCCCCACGCTGAAAACAAAGAACTGGCACATCCAAAATCCAAAATCGGGGCGCCCTTTGGGCCACCAAAATACAGTTCTCCTGGGAGATGCTGCCCACACTGCCCATTTCTCTATCGGGGCGGGTACAAAGCTGGCTATGGAGGACGCAGTCGCCCTGGCGACTGCCCTCGACCAGCACTCTGATATCGAAGCAGCACTAAATGAATACGAGCTTGAAAGGAAGCCTGTGGTTGAGACCTTCCAGCGAGCTGCCGCCGAGAGTCAAGCTTACTTCGAGACGATAAAGAGGTATCTGGGTCTGCCACCTATGCAGTTCGCCTTCCAGCTACTCACCCGTAGTGGTCGTATCTCCTACGACGACCTCCATTTCCGTGACGCCCGCTTTGGAGATATGGTAGACCGCTACATGGCCCGGCTGATTGGTCATGAGCAACCGCTATCTACTCCAATTCTCGCACCACCGCCCATATTCGCCCCTCTCAAGCTGCGAGGGTTGGCGATACCTAGCCGCATAGTCACTCGGCCCTTCTCTGACGTTGACCTGCATGGGCAGATACAAGTACGTGGAGCAGGTTTGGTCATGATCGAGGTATGTGCGGTCTCTGCCGATGGGCGTGTGTCGCCGGACTCTAGCGGGATGTATAACGATACTCACAAAGAAGCATGGACGAGCGTTGTTGAGAAAGTTCATAAGCAAGACGGGAGTGTAGGCATACAGCTAGGTCATGCAGGTCGCCGAGGCGCGGTACGACCACGAAGTGAGGGGTTGGACAGGCCCTTACGTGAAGGTGGGTGGCCCCTCATTTCTGCCTCATCTATCCCGTACACCACACGTAGCCAGGTGCCCAAAGAGATGGACCGCACCGATATGGACAGCGCACGTGATGATTTTGTGCAGGCGGCACACATGTCAGACAAAGCCGGGTTCGACCTGCTCCAACTCCACTTCGCCCACGGTTATCTACTAGCGAGCTTCCTCTCTCCTCTTACCAATCTGCGCACAGACGAGTATGGCGGCGACCCGCAAAAGCGCACCCGCTTTCCTCTGGAAGTTTTCGATGCAGTGCGGGCAATCTGGCCCCAGGAGAAGCCGATGTCGGTAGCGTTATCAGGCTCCGATTGGGCGAGGGGCGGGGTCGATCTAGATGAAGTAATCGCTTTCGCCATCCTCCTCAAAGAGCATGGTTGCGACCTCATTGAGGTGCTAGCGGGGCAGACTACCCCCGCGAGCGAACCACCTTATAGCCGTGGCTTCCTTACGCCCCTGAGCGACCGCATACGCAACGGCGCAGGCATCCCGACGATGGTAGGTGGCTACCTCACCACCAGCAGCGAAGCCAACACCATACTGGCGGCAGGCCGCGCCGACCTCTGCATAATGAGCACCACAACGTAAGGGCATGGCACGGCATGGCGTGCCTAAGGCAGCCCCCATGTCATACGCTCACGGAAGTCCTGGAACTCAGGCGGCAGCATCGCCAGCACCACAGGCACGAAGCCGCTCAGCCACTGCGCCACCTGCGACTCTCTTACATCTTCCGACAAGCCCTGCACCGGAAAGACCGTTGCCACGGCCAGCAACGCCATAACGAGCATCACCGACATAACAAGCCCGATCAAAGCCCCAAGCAAGTGATCGAGCCAGCCCAAAAAGAGGAGGTTAGCCACCACCCTCAACACCGATGCCGCCACGCCCAGGACCAGGCTGAACCCGACCATCACCAACACAAAGGCGATAATGCGCGCCCAGTTGGGGTCAGCCACCAACCCACCGCCATCTTCCCCATGTAAGAACTGCGCGATAGGCGCATAGAAGCGTCCAGCGAAGAAGATACCGCCCACCAACCCTACGACGGCGATCACCTGCCTGATAAGCCCCCAGAAGAGGCCCATTAGCGTGCTAGCCCCCACTACCCCCAGGATGCCTATATCTACCCAGTTCACGATACTCCCCTCTAAGAAATGACGAATTACGAATTACGAATTGTTTGCCTTCTCTCTAATTCGTAATTTGTAATTTGTAATTCGTAATTTCTTAGGACGGCGCGAGCCACAGCCCCATTGCCCAGTTATCACGCGGAGGAAGCTGGAGTCGCCACACCGCCAGCAATCGTGCTCCCGTCCCACCCTCCGAAGGAGGCATCCGCAACAGGTCGCACTCGCGGTCCCAACCAAGCTGTAACGCCATCTCTTCGACCGGGTTCACAAGTGCCACCATCGTAGCATTGGGCGATACATCAGATGAGGAAAATGTGGGGTCGGCCGGCTGTTTTCCATCGATAAGATAATATCCCTCCCCTCCTTCGTCGGAATGACGAATTGGTGGGCTTTCTAGTAATTCGTAATTCGTAATTCGTAATTCGTCATTCCCGAAGGGCGACAGACCAGGTGCGTACAGGTTGAACTCCACCGCGAAAAGTATCTGCAATGGGCGCGTGCTCGAGTTTATCACGCGGTAAAGCACTGCTATATCACTCGAACCCGGCCTCACCGCCGCACTCTTTGCCATTCGCACTTCAGCCGTTCTCTTCCCCGCTCGGATCGCCCCATCGCGCAGCAGCCCTATCCTTATCTCCCCACCCGAATTAACTACCTGGCTCTTGTACGGCTCGTTTGCAAAGTCACCATATTCCTCATGCGTACCCTGCGCGAACTCGTCAGGCTTCGTACCGAGCGGAAGAAAATGGTCAATCAACGCACCGCCCACAGGATCGACAAGATCGAGGAGTTTGGGTTGATCCTTCCGTGTCGATGGGTGCTGAGAAGCGCGAGGAGGTATCGTGCGCCAGACGTAATGCTCAAGACGCCCACCCGCCTGTGTGTTAAAACGGCATATTGCACCCTCGCTGTCCAGCGTCGCCCCTTCTTCATCCTCCACAAAGTGAGCCTCCGGCACACCCGTCCCGTTACGCCCAAATTCCTCCATCTACCCCCCTCTACCACAAACAGAACCTGCGCTATCTTGCACACGATCACCCAGGCAGCAATATGCCCTTAACCTAGTCCCAAGTATACCACCCATATGCGAGTGAAATACTATTGACTTCA
>JBDSDS010000228.1:0-4567 GCA_039920445.1 Chloroflexia bacterium | reverse complement strand
TTCGTAGGGGCAGGCCCCCGTGCCTGCCCCTACGAGAGAATGATTAAGCCCTAACCCCTAACCCCTCTCGTCTTGACCCTCCATGCCCTTTGTGATACTATTCACTATATTTTTACGGTCGAGAATTGCGCGCATTTCGCGCCAGGAGAAGTGAGATTGAATATTGTAGTTTGTATGAAATCGGTCCCGGAGACTACAGCCGAGAAGCGGTTGCTCCCGGATGGGACACTCGATAGGGCTAGCGTGCCGGTTATTATCAACCCCTGGGATGAGTATGCTATTGAAGAAGCTCTGCGCATACGCGAGGGTGGCGATGGTTCAGGCGAGATTGTCCTGCTTTGTATGGGGCCTGAAAATAGCACCGAGACGATCCGTAAGGGCCTCGCTATGGGCGCTGACCGCGCTGTGCTGGTTACTGACCCTGCCTTGCATGGCAACGATATGTGGGCTACAGGCATGGTGCTCGCATCTGCTCTCAAAAAGATACAGTTCGACCTCGTGCTGTTCGGTTCGCAAAGCACCGATGCGGGTGGCGGAATGGTCTACAACATTGTAGCCGAGATGCTTGGCCTGCCCGCCGTCACCTGGATAAACGAGATAGAGGTCACGGGCTGCAAGGTAAGGGGCAAGCGGGGCAGCGACATCGGCTATGACGTGGTGGAAGCGCCTCTTCCGGCGGTAGCATCGGTCACGCAGACAGCGCACGAGCCGCGCTACCCTTCACTCCCCGGCATCATGAAAGCCAAGAAGAAAGAGATCGCCAACATGAGCCTCGCTGACCTGGGCGTGGATACTTCACAGGTTGGCCTCGCAGGAGCGAAGACTACTGTCACCGGCCAGGAGCGACCACAGACCGCTCGCGCAAAGCAGATTCTCAAGGCCGAGGACGGCAGCAGCGCAGCAGTGGCGATAGCCGATTTCCTGGAGAGTAGAAAGCTTATTTGAGCCGTCAGTCATCAGCTATCAGCTATCAGCTTTCTTACGTATTTCTAGCTGATAGCTGACAGCTTCGTAAGGAGACAAACTTGGCAACGAACAACGACGTTTGGGCAGTTGTAGAGACAGACAACGGCGGCAGACCCAAGAAGCTGGGGCTGGAGCTTGCGAGCGCCGCGTCAAAACTTGCCGGGCAGTATGGGGGGCAGGCAGGGGCAGTGGTTATCGGCCCGCGCGAGGCAGCAGAGGCCGTTGGGCAGTTTGGTGTGTCCCAGGTGTTTTATTGCCCTGATCCCAGGTGCAAGAGCGACATAGTAGGGCCTGCTGCGGCTGTAATATCGTCGCTTATCCAGCAACACAACCCGCGCCTGGTTCTCCTGCCTTCTACCCCGTTGGGTAAGGATTGGACAGGCCGCATAAGCGGCAAGCTCGGACTCGGCATCGAAGCCGACGTGATCGAGCTTTCGGCGGAAGGCGGCAAGCTGACGACTGTCACCCCCGCGTTCAACGGTGCGCTCCGGGTTAGCAGTCAGTTCTCACATGAGGGTGAGCAGACAGGGTTGGTTGTAGTCCGCCCTGGTGCGGTCACTGCCCAGAAGCAGGAAGGCGGGCAGGCGAGCGTGCAGGAAGTTTCGGTGCCGAGTGAAGTCACCCCTGGTATGATGGTCATAGAAAGCATAGCCGAGAAGGGTGGCGTGCCCGACCTCGCGGGCGCGCAGACGATCATCGCTGGTGGTCGCGGCCTGGGGAGCGCCGAGAAGTTCAGCCTGGTGCATGAGCTTGCGGAGAGCCTCAACGGGGCAGTCGGCGCTACCCGCGCTGTGGTCGACATGGGCTGGATACCCTATGCCTACCAGATCGGCCAGACGGGCAAGACGGTTCGCCCCAAGCTCTACATAGCGGTCGGCATCTCAGGCGAAATCCAGCACAAGGTCGGCATGCAGACCTCCAACACCATCATCGCTATCAACAAAGACCCCAACGCCCCTATCTTCCAGTTCTCCGACCTGGGAGTAGTGGGTGACCTCCACCAGATAATCCCCGCGCTGACGGCTGAGATAAAGAAGCGTAAGGGTATGGGTTAGCTGTTCGATCTGGAAAAGACTCGGACAGGAGTCTATGGTGTTTCGTCCTCGGAAGGTTTGCCGACAGGATTCCGCGTTTGGACATACGTATCTAACGCAGCCTGCCATGTAGCCCACCGCTTGCCGTAGCGCCGAGCCTCTAGTTTCCCTTCTGCCGCGAGGCCCCGTAGCCGACGTGAGCTTAACCCAACATACTCTGCCGCTTCCTCCAGGCTCATCTCGTGGTAGCGATCATCCGGCGCCAGGCTCGAAAGGTAGAGGGTAAGCGAGGCATCGACACGCTCAGCTACCAATTGGGCTATCGGTGTGTAGTTGAGTGGAGCGGGTGGGGTTGCATGGGCCAACGCCCGCATGTAACGTGATCGCTCTTCGACCAGGAGGATCGCAGGTGGGTATTCGGCCTGCAACAGCAGCCAGTTCAGCAGCAAGCGTCCTGTGCGCCCGTTGCCATCGAGGAATGGGTGAACGGCTTCAAAGCCCGCGTGTGCCTGAGCAGCACGTTCGATGGAGTCGCCTCTCTCCTTGTTGATATAGCGCACCCACTCTTCCATATAGCGCGGCACTTCCCTGGCCGAGGGTGGGATATGCTCCGCTCCACGAATATACACTTGCTGTTTTCGCCAGCCTCCCCGTTGAGGGTGATACGGCTTGATGAGGTCGTGCAACTCAATGATAAGATCGGACCCCATCTTATTGCCCGCCGCTACGTCCTCTTCAACGCGCCGCCAGGCTTTGGCGTGGCCTACTGTCTCGGCTATTTCTTCGGCAGTGTGCTCACCAGGTATCCGGTGTCCGCTCAGGGCCAAATCAACGTCCATCAGCCTCATCGTCGAGCCTTCGATGGCGTTGGAGTGGTAGGTCATTGAGACAGTGACCAATTCGTCCAGCTTCCGCGCAATCTCAGTGGGGAAAGGACGGTAAGCAGCTAACTGCTCAAGCTTCATCTCAATTCGGCGGCGCAGCACGCGCTCGATCAACACTATAGTGTAATCCTTCCGATTTCCACTAGAATAGCCCTAAATTGAACTTTGCGGCATAATTATAACCCAGGTAAACCTGTATATCAAAGCCCTTCCGCCATTTTGATGTCTACTCCTGCTAAAAGCGACGCATCTTCTCTCCCGCTTGAGATTTCCACCCCTATAGTTTATCATCAATCGTGCTTATCCTGAGCGTCATATAATATCCAGGTGCATGCACCTACGCGGGCAGGTCTGTTAAGGAGTTACAGATGGTACCTACAACAGAGTGGTACTGGTATACCCTGCTGGTGGTCGGCATGGTGGTCGCCATCGGCTGGGCCCTCTTCCGTGCGAACCAGATTTTGCAGTTCACCCTGATGGGCGTCGATAGCAATCGCTTCAATAACTGGGGTACGCGCTTCAAACTACTGGGTATATACGTATTTGGGCAGTTGCGTATGTACAACCGCAAGGCGTACACGATAGCGGGTATCGCCCACTTCCTCACCTTCTGGGGCTTCCTTGTTATCCAGGTAACTACGCTCGTGCTGTTCGCGCAGGGCCTATTTCCTGGGCTGCACGTACCATTCTTCAACGACAATCCGGGCTGGCTCCTCTTTGTGGACGTAGTGCAATTCCTTGTGCTGGCCTCGATGCTCACCTTCTTCTGGCGCAGGCTCGTCACGAAGCCAGAGCGCCTGACCGACAGCATAGGCGCTCTCGGCATCCTGGGGGCTATCTCGTTGCTGATGATTTCCGCGCTGGTACTGCAGGGCATACGTATCAACCTGGGTGATGAGCCTGCTGCCTTGCGCCCCTTTTCGAGTGCGGCGGGCGCTATCTTCTCAGGACTGGATAGCGGTATGCAGACATTCATCCACGGCCTGGCGTACTTCGCCCACCTCAGCATCATCCTCGGCTTTCTGGTCTATATCGTCTACTCCAAGCACCTCCATATTCTCACATCGCCTCTCAACGTCTTCTTCTACGACCTCAACCCCAAAGGCGCGATGACCCCAATAAAGGACATAGAGGAGCGCATCGAAAACGAGAAGACTCTCGGTGTGGCTGCTATCGAGGACCTCGGCTGGAAAGACCTGATGGATACCTACACCTGCACCGAGTGTGGCCGCTGCCAGGACGCCTGCCCCGCTTGGCTCACCGACAAACCCCTCTCGCCCAAGAAGCTGATTCTCGACCTGCAGGAGCACTTTCTGGAGGTTGCTCCACTGGCGATGGCCGCAAAGGAGCAGAAGGGTCCGCTCCAGATGCTCGCCGCTCGCAATCTTGGAGGCGCAGAGCAGGACGCGGGGCACAAAGCAGATGACCTGCCACTGGTAGGCGGCTGGATCATGGACGAGACGCTCTGGTCGTGCACCACCTGCCGCGCCTGTATGGAAGCATGCCCCGTCTTCATCGAACACGTGCCCAAGATCACCGATATGCGCCGCTACCTAGTCATGCAGGAAAGCCGCTTCCCCCCCGAGTTAGCCCGCCTCTTCCGCAACCTCGAACAAAAAGCCAACCCCTGGGAGTTCTCCCCCAACGCTCGCGCCGACTGGGCTGAGGGACTAAACGTGCCCA
>JBDSDS010000227.1:0-3394 GCA_039920445.1 Chloroflexia bacterium | reverse complement strand
CGGCTGCTGTTGCGACTGTAGCATATCCGGGAAGAACGAAGATATGTAAGCGCCTTCGCCTGCTTCCCCGGTTTGTCGTATGAACTCTGGCTGGAAAAGAGTATCCCCACCAACGAACGTTGCCTTTATGCCTAACTCTTTCATCTGGGAAGCTATTATGATCGCTTCGGGTAGACTTCCGGCGTAGAAAATAGCCTCAGGTGAAATCCCCTGGAGAGGTTGTAGCACGGCCATGAAATCCTTATCACCCCTGGTAATTTGCTGTGACGCAACAGGCGTAACACCTAGCTCAGTCACCTTCCGCTCGAACTCGGCGCGCAACCCTTCCCCGTAGGCAGTATTCGCGTAGAGCACGGCTATTTTCTTCAAGCCGAGCTTCTGCACCATGAATTCGGCAAGGAGAGGGCCTTGTGTAGTATCGACGGGGCAGACTCGAAAGACGGTATCAAATCCCTGTGCTGTTAGTCTTGGGTTGCTGGATGTGGGCGTTATCTGCACAATGTTGGCGGCATGATATACCTCGGATGCGGGTATCGATACTCCGCTGTCTTTGTGCCCTACCACGGCCACCACTCCATCAGCGATAAGTTTAGTGGCCACCTGTTTGGCTTTGTCGGCGCTGGCCCCGTCATCAGCAGGCACCACTTCGATCTTCTTGCCGAGGATTCCGCCTGCTGCGTTTGCCTCCTCGACGGCCAGTTCGACACCCTGCCATATTTGGATACCGCCGTCCGCCGTATCCCCAGTATAGGGTGCGGCCACGCCGATTTTGACTACACCGTTGAATGTTGGGGCAGGTCTTGTGCCTGGATCGCAAGCGGCCAGCAAGCCAAGAGCGGTAGTAGCCAAGAGCAGGTACGTAAGTTTTTTCGTGATTGGTTGGTTCATAAGCTATTTGCTCAATCCATACACTTCATCAAATGCGTCTGACGTTGCCTTGAGTGCTTCTACTTCGTCTCGGAGGCTGTGGGATACCTGGTCTGTAGCACCGGAAAGGCTCAAGACCTCCGAAGAGCGAATACGTAATATCTGAGAGAAAATGGTGTCAAGCGTGCTCAGGGCGTTATCCAACTGCGCGTGCCAGCGATTAAGGGCATCGTTGGTGTCATTATAGTTTTGTAACTGCTGACGTTTGCCGTCGAGGGTTGCCTTGTACTGGTCCTTCGCAAACTCATCGGTCGAGCTATCTACTATCCTCTCAAGTTTGGAAATTTCCTTGTTTAGTGAGCTGACGTTGACATTTGAAGCCTGGACAGATGTTTGCAGGCTCTGTGCCTTGATGCCGATATCATAAATAGTGCCGATCAACTCTTCCATATCGCCTGTCGAATCGGCCAATGCCTTGCGAATGCCTGGATCGGCGGTCTCGGTGACGGCCTTCTCGATCTTCTTTCGGGTCGCCATCGCTCTTTCCAACGCAGTGCGATAGCCACCGGAAAGCTTCGTCAGGTTGAGCTTACGAACCCGCTCTGGATAAAGTACTTCGTTGAGCACCTCCTTCGATTCCTGGGCGTCCTGAAGAGTGCTATAGACAATGAACGCATAGAATGGCAGGCCCACGACGAAGAACCACTCAGTGACAGTAAGACCGATAATGATGGTGATAGCCAAGACAGCCGCGGAAAGCGGGCGGGTCATTGCGTTGAGTAGCAATACCCTGAACTGTTGACCTCTGGTCGGCTGTGGTTTCATCAGGAAGAAGTAGGAAGCTCTCTAAAGTAGAGAATCGTCACGACAACGAGCAAGACGAGCAGAGCTATTGAGAAGATCAGATTGATCCGGCGCTTGATCGGCTTTAACTGAGCTATTCGTTCGGCAAGCGACTTGGGGTTGCTAATTCCCTTCAGCCAGGCTGTATCGATAGCGCGCTCCAGGTTCGGTCGCAAGCCATAAAGTCCGGCGCACGCTGAGGCCACGAGGAACCACCATTCGATGTCCTCTTCCAAACTGAACTGGAAGAAGGCAAGGGACCAAAGTCCCGCGAACCAGGTCCAGCATGCCACCAGTGTCAGCGTCTGCAGAAGCGCATACATTCTGAGGCTTTTCTGGCTCAGAGGCTTATTTTCCACTTCGCTACCTCTCAAAAACACTCCTCAACCTGCTGAGCGCCTCGCCGGACGGCGTGTCGGCGATGATAGTGCGCGGTATCTTTATATCCAACCCGGCATCAGCGTACAGGTTGAAAGGGTTATTAGGGTCATTGTTCGTCAACAAGGGAACGTCAGGATTAGCAGGGCGAAAGCCTGTTCTCAACGCAGCCTGCTGCACGGGTGGGCTGTACAAGTAGCGCATAAAGGCCAACGCTGCGTCCTTTTGCTCGGCGGTACTCTGATCGCCCATCAAAATGCTGAACGTATAGTCGCTCCATATGTTAACACTAGGATAAAACACTTTCAATTCGTCCCCAAACCGCCCCGGTGCGTTCTTGATCTGCTGCGCGACCAGGCTCTCATAAATGCTTACCACATCGTAACGCGACGGGCCATATAAAAGCATATCGCGCATCTGTTGGTCGGCTGTGGCCGGGGCATCAGCTATCAGACCGCTCGCCAGCCCGTCGATCCAATCCCTATAGCCCTGGTCCTCCAACTCTGAGGTCGTTAGCGCGCCGGTCTTGCCGAAGTAACTATACGTGGCAAGGGTTGCGGCCAGCAGACCTGCGTTTGAATTGTTAGGACTCGTCTGGCTATATTTGAAGCGCCCCCAATTGGGATCACCACCCAGCGCTTGCCACCCACCTTTGTTTGTTACAGCGGACTGTATTGGCTTCCAGTCGACTTCGTTTCCTTGGCGAAATAGTGCAGCGCGCTCAGCGAACATCACGAAGACCATAGGCGTCAGCACCATCGGCGTGGTGCCGTATTCGCCTGAGCGGAGTAGCAAATCAGTCTGATTGTTTGCCCTCCACTGATTGTTAAGCAAGTTCACCCAGATAGTCGAGGCAGGTATCCATGCCGTAGGATTGCTGGAGCCGCTGACTATCCTACGCATCGCGTCGCCGTCATCGACAGCTTCCAGGTCTACATGAATGGGCTGCCTACCTACCTTGAAGTTACCTCTATTGAATTCCTCGGCGGCGGGGCTTAGCCAGGCACGCAGTTCAGAGGAATATATAACAGAGATGTTAAGGGGAGGCTCCGGGTTGAGGAATGTACCCTGCGACCACCGGAACATATATTGGCTTGCGACCACACCCGCCGCGATCAGCAGAAACAGGGTGAAGATGATGAAGTTTCTTCGGCGCATATTTCCCCTTCGGGAATTACGAATTACGAATTACGAATTGATTAAATCCCTCTAATTCGTAATTCGTAATTCGTAATTCGTAATTTGAGCGAAGCGACATCGCCTAGCTTTTGCCGAACTTTTGCTTCAGGCTTGCAAGGTCGTCCTC
>JBDSDS010000226.1:0-3748 GCA_039920445.1 Chloroflexia bacterium | reverse complement strand
GTTTCACGCTTTTCTGTCGCCCGATCCTGGAACGCTCGGCGCGTGGTGCAACTGGCGGGCATTGCTCTTCCTGTAGTTTTGCTCGGCCTATCTGCCTTGCTGACTGCGCATTTCCTCGCTTGGGTCTGCTTCTGGTCTGCCCCACCGCTCGATGTATTGGTTACTGTTGGTATTTCCCTGGCGGGCGCTCTTGTCTTGATCATGGCTATTGCTATCAACATCCTCCGCGCTGCGTTACTACCCTGGCAGCTACAGCGTCGGACATGGGACACCCCGGCATGGCTGCAAGATACGATTGCAACCCTGGCTGCAGAAACCGGCCTCAAGCGTGTGCCGCGTAGCAGAGTAGCCGTCGACGAGCGTCCCTGGGCATTGGTGGCCAGTCCCTTCCGACCTCGTTTGGTTGTATCCAGCGGCTTGATCGCTCTTCTCGATAAGGAAGAATTAAGCGCTGTCTTATGCCACGAGCTGATCCATCTACGACGCGGCGACCTGTGGTGGTCCGCGCTCGCTGGTATGCTACGTGATCTAGCGCCCTTCCTGCCCAGCACGCGCCGCATGTACCAATTACTGCTGGCGGAGCAAGAGATCGCCTGTGACGATCAGGTGATAGGTGAGTCGCGAAGGCTGGCGCTGGCTAGCTCCCTCGCCCGTGTTTGGCAGGCCGGTATCAGTTCTGTTCCTCCTCCACGAGGAGCGCTCGCCCTTTTATCAGCGCCGGAGCCGAACCGTTTCGAAACACGCATGCGGCGTTTGCTGGAGCGCACAGGCTCTACCGATATTGGCATTCCCAATCAGGCTTTACTGCTCGTCGGCTCGATGCTGGGATTATTCGTGGTCGCGCAACTATGGGCGACTGCTGTAGCAATGGATAAGATGGGGTGCGGGCTACATCAGGTCTTAATGATGCCTCACTAGGCAGGTAGGAGAGATATAAAGTGAATAATATGGTCTGGATCATTTACGCCGTCGTAGTGCTTGTGATAAGCGGAGTCATAGGACTGCACCTCGGCAAGTTCCGCGAAGCATACACCGAGATGACCGGCATGATGGCCGGCATGATGATGGGTATGCTCAACGGCTTCCTCTTAGGTTACGCCGCGGGCGCTGCCACCGGGAGCATGTTCTGGGGTAACCTTATCGGTATCATCCTCGGCCTCTCCATGGGCGTCTACTATGGCCGGGCAGGCTCGCTCATGGGGATGATGGACGGCGGCATGGGCGGCGTAATGGGCGGCTCGATGGGCGCGATGCTCGCCGTCATGGTCTACTTCCCTGAGTATGGCCTTTATTGGACTGCGGTAGTGCTTGCGCTCATATACATCGCGGGCATGCTCGGCCTTGTCGTTTTGATTGAGCAAAGTGCGCCGGACCACGCCGCGCTTCACCGATTCTTGCCCATGTTCGCCCGTGCCATGGCAGTCGAGGCGGCTGAGGAAGCAGATCGTTCTGCGCGCTCTGGGGGCAATGTACCCTCCACTGCCCGACCCCTCCCAATCGTAGACTACTACGCTCTTCTTGGTCTACCAACTCAGGCAGTTGCGGCAGAGATCAACGAGGCATACCTCGCAAAGTTAGCCATAGCCGACGGGGCCTCCATTGATCAGTTAGAGCGGGCCGTTACGACCCTGGCCGACCCCAACAGGCGCCGCGCCTACGATGTGCGGCTCCGGGCTTGCTGTCCCCCTCCAAAGAAAGCGCGCGTGCAGGCCGCTCAACCCGCTCAGGTACTCGCAAGCGTGCCGGTTGGATCAGCAGGTAAAGCACGTAACGCAACACAGGTTGTGGCTTCAGCCGTGCCAATCAGTACTCAACGCAAGGAGACTACAATGCCGGTAAAAGGTCAGGCAAACAGACCTAAGAACGGGAAGCAGCCAGCCGCAAGCAGACCGGAGCAGGCCACAGTAAACCTCAAGGTAAGACCCCGACAGCCCAATGCCACCTACAGGCAGGAGCAGGCGCGTTCGCCCAGGCAAGAGCCGAGCAAACGGCCTCCCATATCCGGCATCGGCATCTTCATGGGCGCGCTCCTGGTAGCAGTGCTTGTCGGCTGGTGGGCGATGAGCAACGGCGGCACACCGCAGGTGAGAGGAGCAAACAACTCGACCCTCCCTCAGATGGGCCATATACAAGGCGTTCCTGACCAGAACGCAGGCGGCCAGGCAGCCATCGATGCCGAAGCGGTCTCGGCTCAGATAGTGGACGGCGTGCAGACGGTAGATTTCGTTGTCATCGGCGACTCGATGTCCTACAGGCCCAGCGTCATCAAGGTCAAGCAGGGAATGCCCGTGCGCTTCAACGTCAGCGTAGAAGGCCGCGACCCCGGCTGAGGCCGCTACATAGGGCTCCGAGGTCTCGGAGCACACGGCGTAGCCACCCCAGGCGAAAAGACCTCGTTCGAGTTCACCCCCACCCAGGCTGGCACCTTTGAAATCAACTGCGGCATGGGAATGATGGTCCCTGGTCAGCTGATTGTTACACAATAAGTGTAAATTAGAGTTCAAGGTTCAAAGCTGTAGTTCGTTCTAACCTTGAACCTTGAACCTTGAACTCTAATTCATAATTCCCAAAGAGGAGATAGTCTTGCCAGCAATAAAATCCAAACGGACACAACCTTATAACCTACTGCCACACGCCTTTGATGCATCTGACGCTACGGAGGTCTCTAACATGTACAACAGACTCGACGACCAGGACGTGTCAACCAAAGAGACCCTGGAGCAGTTCATTCGAGACTGGGACGAGCTTAGCGCCGCCATCTATGAAGTCCGCATGTCCTCATACGTCGATATGACCTCCGACACCAACAACGAGAAATACGAAGCCAATTACAACAAGGTAGTCGAGGAAGTGCTCCCCGTCGGCGAGCAGCGCGACTTCAACCTCAAGCGCAAGCTGGTCGCCTCCCCTGCCATAGATCAACTCGGCGACGAATACGACGTCTTCCTGCGCCAGGTGCGGGCCGAGATGGAAATCTTCCGCGAAGAGAACGTCCCCCTCCAGACCGAAGAGCGCAAGCTCGACCAGGAGTTCCAGAAGCTCAGTGGCAACCAGACGGTAGAGTTCCGAGGCACGACCTACACTATGGCCCAGTTGAACCCTTTCCTCGAGCAGACCGACCGCCAGACCCGCGAAGAAGCCTACCGTGCCCGCGCCGAAGTCAAGCTAGCTGACGCCGCGAAGTTCGACGAGATATTCGACAAGATGTACGAGGTGCGCGCCCAGATTGCCCGCAACTCAGGCTTCGACAACTACCGAGACTACAAGTTCAAAGAACTAAAGCGCTTCGACTACACACCTGAAGACTGCGAATCTTTCCACAACGCCATCGAGAAGCACGTCGTACCCGTTGTGGCGCAGAACAATGAACGGCGCACCCGTCTCCTCGGCATCGACACATTGCGCCCCTGGGACTTGCAGGTAGACGCCGAGGGCAAAGAGCCGCTTACTCCCTTCAAAGACGTAGAGGAGCTAAAAGAAGGCTGCGAGCGCATCTTCAACAAGATCGACCCTGAGCTTGGAACTTACTTCCGCCAGATGATGGAAGACAACCTCCTCGACCTTGAGAACCGCCCCGGCAAAGCCCCCGGCGGGTATATGGACGCCTTCGCCGCCACCCAGGTCCCCTTCATCTACATGAACGCCGTCGGCACCCACCGCGACGTCGAAACGCTCTTGCACGAAGGCGGCCACTCGTTCCACTACTTCCTCTCACGCAAGCTGCCCCTCTTCAACTACCAGCTAACAG
>JBDSDS010000225.1:0-4786 GCA_039920445.1 Chloroflexia bacterium | reverse complement strand
GATGTCCCGTCAGGCTGATTGGTACGTAGCACAGTATAAGAGGCGTGCGCGACGTTGGACAGTTGAAGTGTCAAAACAACTAGGAGGAGGAGGGAAGCAATCTTCACAAGTGGATTAGGGGTCATTTCTGTACCTTTCTGGCTGCGGCGGCCGTTGGCCTGGATGGTTGCCCGGCGAAGGGGAGGCATGATGAAGGAACAAAAACCCATGGTGTAAAAACACCACGGGCCATGACCTAGGTGCTGGTAACCGGACGATCTCGCAGCATGCGAGATTCCTGGCTTTGCGTCCCCACTTCACAGTGGCTTTGCCTTTTTCAGACTCTTTGAGTTTGAATCGTTGTAAAGTCGCAGATACGAATTATTGATTTAATTTACAATCGCCCTGCCTGATAACTATACTGACGGGATAAGCAAAGGTCAATAGCAAATAGGTACTGTGACGTCACATAGGTGCGTGTTTACGTAATCTTACGTAATATAGCGGGGCGTGAGGGAGTTGATCCTGATTAGGACTCGGATAGTACGTATTCGGCGCGCACGGGAGGATTGCTCCAGCAACAATCGTTAGAGTACTATTATCCCGGGACCTGCCTGCCTAGTATCTTCCCATAAACAGGCAGAAGGGCGGAGGCTGTCGCGCTCCAGTGAAACATGTCTGCCCTCTGCAAGCCTGTGGCTCTCAACTTATCACACAGCCCTTTGTCCGAAAGCAGAGTATCGAGAGCCGCCGACCACAGGGCACCATTCGTAGGGGGGACTAGCATTGCGGCGTCGCCCGCAACTTCCCTGAACACAGGTATGTCAGAACAGACGACAGGCATACCGCACGACATGGCTTCGAGCACGGGCAGTCCAAAGCCTTCCAGCAGAGAAGGTGAGGCAAACGCAGTTGCCAGATTGTAAAGCAATGGGAGGTCGTGCTCGGGCACTTTGCCCAGGAACCGCACTTTATCATTGGTCGCTTGTGCGGCAACTGTGGCATCGTCGGGAAAGCGCTCGTCGGCCTCGCCGACGAAGACGAGCTGAGCATCCTGTGATTCCAGCCTGGCGAACGCTTCCACAAGAAGGTCAAAGTTCTTATGTGGCCTTCTAGCGCCCACCGCCAGGATGAATGGCTTATGAAGCCTATAATCTTTGCGTACGCGCTCTAGCGCAGTTTTGTCATATATTGGCCTGAAATTGCTGTCCGCGGCCTCAGGCGTGACCACCAGTTTTCCCCTGGGTACGTTGTAGAAACGCCTCACGTCCCTTGCCGTGGCCTCTGATGGCACCGCCACCGCACGTGCGCGGCGCAGCGAGAATTGCATCAGGAGATTATAGTAAAGCCTGGCCCAGCGTTTGGGCATATAGCGAGGGTCGTGCTCGAAAATGCAGTCGTGTACAGTGACAAGCGCGGAACTGCGCAGAACCCAGGGCAGCGCGAAATACGGAGTGTGGTACAACTCTACCCTGGGGTTCAGTAAGGCGCGTGGCAGTGCGGTCTGCTCTTTGAGGCTGAAAGTGGGAGCGCTCACCTCCTGCACTTGGATGTTGGGTGCGCCGGAGAGAACGGCCCAATCAAAGCGGCTATCGGTTAGGTCGGGATCACGCAACACGGTAAAGTTTACTGCTGGCAGGGCCTACCAAGCTCCTCTACAAGATGAAATGCGTAGCGACCAATGCCGTGGTAGCGGTCGTGGATGTAACGCCCATCGAAAACTACCAGTTTTTTCGCGCTTCGTTTCCAGGCCGCATTAGAAGTGCCCGAACGTAATGTCATGCCTCTAGTTCGCGGCTGCGTCGCGCACTTACGAGCTTGTCCGAGACGAAGGATTCACCCATAGAGGCGGCGTGGTTACTTTGATGGAGGCATCGACTGTGCTGCGCTTGATCTTTTCCCGGACCAGCAGTGGCGCTATCTGCGTAGCGAGCCGCTCGAGCCATGCCTGGTCGGTGGGTGTAAAGGCTACTCTATCCTGACCGCGAGCCAGGCTAAGCACGCCGATTGGCTGGCCATCGTGGTAGATGGGCAGGATAAGGGCAGACGTGAGATCAGGGTTGGACCTGTAGAGGCGCGCGACGGCGGGCATTTTACGCTGCTTCACCAATATAGACTTGCGTGTCTGCGCCGCAAATCCTACCATCCTTTGGCCAATCGGCACACTCGTTGAGGCCGTCACTTCAGGTAAGATGCCGATACTGGCGGCGATATGCAAAAGGCGGCTGCCTGGCGAAACCAGCATCAGAGACGCACGCTCCGAGTCAGTGGAAGCTACGACTTTGCTTAGCCAGGCTTCCAATGCGACCTCAGGAGGCGCAGCAGCTAATTCCGACTCTAGCAGACGACCCAGGTGGACCTGCTTGTAGATACCCTCATATGCCTCTATGGTGTAATCCCAGTCCAAAGTAAGTGCGCGTGCTGACGCCAAAACAGAAAGCTTCAACCGTTCGTGACGGTCATCCCGCAGCCTCTTGAGTATTGTCGCAAGTGCAACGCTGTTACCGACCGGGAAGGTAAAGCCCGAAGTAGAAACAACGTCGCGTACGCCGGGGAGGTCAGAAGCAACGGGTACACAACCCGCAGCCATACCCTCGAGTAGCACCAGGCCGAAAGCCTCAGCAGTGCGCTTGGAGGGAAGCACCAGCGTGTGAGCACGCGAGTAGAAATCAACTAGTTCTCGCTCTGATACGGAGCCGTGGAAATAGACACGTTGCAAGCCAAGTTCGACAGCCAGCGATTTCAAGTTCTCGCACTCGTGTCCTTCGCCCACAATGTGCAGATCAGCGTTGCTTACCTGCTTCCATGCTCTAAGTAGAACGTCTATGCCTTTGTAAGGCCTCAGTTGGCCCACGAACAGCACATTGAACGGCTCGGGCTTGGAGGAGCGGGTCTGAAACTGCTCGGCGTTCACCCCAAAGCCGATTGCCGATGTGCGGCCGGGTCCCAGACTGCCCTCAAGCGTGAGGGCATACGTTGGTGTGGAAGCCACAGCATGATCCGCCAGTTTCAGCAGCTTCCGGTGCAGCAAATTATATAGTCGCACCGGCAGGTCAAGCCCCTCTATATCTATATCAGAGTGGTGCGTGTATACAATAGCGGGCTTAGACGGGACATTGCGACTGCCCAGCCTGCCGAACAAGAGAGCAACATCACTGAAAGTCGGCACGGTGCCATGAACGTGGATTATATCGTAGCTACCTAGGCGGCTCTGGATTTGACGCCAGCGCAGGCCGAGGGAGCTAAAGCGAAACTCCTTGAACGTCCAGCGAGGGATCTCGTTGGCGGAGATTACATCTATTTCGATACCGCGGGCACGAAGGCCGACGGTCAATTTATCTGCTACCCTGGCGATACCGCTTTTGATTGGGGGAGCTTCGGAAACAAGCATAAGAACGCGCATATATTTATTCCTGCATATGATTGTGTGACGTTAACCGAGATCGGGCAGAAGAAAAGGTGGATAATGTTTGTGCCGAGTAAATGTTCCCTAGCCTTGTATAGCACAGATAATCGTATGAGCGACTATATTTTTCGGCTATTTATGTGTCAAATTTGATTAACGCAGGCGCTAATCTTCATGAAAATATAGCTCTCGCTACATTGCAGAGTTCTACTAAAGCAATATGTATACCAGTCGCTTGAGCTTTCTATGCATTAACCTCAACGTTATTGTGCGCCTTATAGATTGGCCTACGGTCCAAGATTGCTTACGGATTTCAGGAATCAAGTGTGCATGGGCCGTGGGCTATGAAGAGAGTTGTCGTATCGGGCGGGGATTTGCAAGCAAAAGCCTCAGGGAGTTGTCCTTCCCGAGGCTCTACCGAGTCTGATAAAGTGCCACCAGCCAACGATTATTGTGAACCGGTGGATCATCTTTCATGCTACGCACGCAACGACCCAAATTGTTCAAATATTGTACTGTGAAGCCGTTCTCTATGGTGTACCCAGTTATCAAGACCATTATGGGGCAAAATTAAGGTGGATTCTTGCTGAGAGAGATAGGTCGAATGGAATCTTGTCCATTATGACTTACCCTTGCTGCGTCTGCCAGGAGTATTCCTCCTCTAGTCAGCAACAAACCAGACGAGGATGAGCTTACCGCTAGAAGCCTTACCTATCAACCTCGGACAAGCCGTTTTTCAACAGGTTCGTCCGTTTTTGATATTTCCCATGCAGATCACCTCTTTCGCGTCCTTCCTTGAGTGTCGTAGTGCGTCCCAAAAGCCGTTTCACAATCAAAGTTTCATTCGTTGCTTTCTGCGCTGAGTTTTGATACAGCCATTTCAAGTTGACGAATGATGTCTAGGTCTAAGCCCGCCAGTAATCTCTCACTCAAGATGCACCCTGTGGTGATAGCCGAGGAGATAGAGTGTTTGGTCCTCTACTCTAACAACCTTATATTGTGCCAAAGCTCGACTCACGGCGATGCTGAGACAACTGTTATAACGTAGGTTCTAGTCCACGATGACGTTCGCACCAAAGTTCTAGTGGTGTTACAAGAATCAATAGGTAACCTGGATGATTCTTGCAGAACTACCCATTACTATTCCACCGCTCCAAAGGAGTTATACATGTATTGATCTTTCTGCCACTTCTTAGCAGCGTTATTCCGGCAGAAAGCAACCCGATGAACTTGAATTGATATCGAGAATAGGTACAAGTGGTCAGCGGTTGTCCCAGGTGGGCATCGGGTAAAGCATCTGCTTTTCGGCTACAGCCGCCGGAAACACGGTGTATTTCTTGCCATCCGGCTGCAATTGCTCAACAGCCATCGGCTTGTCGCTGTTCACTCCATGCGCGTCGA
>JBDSDS010000224.1:0-11994 GCA_039920445.1 Chloroflexia bacterium | reverse complement strand
GCCCGCCGCATAGTACCGGGCGCTGATTCTTCCTTTACATCTACCACTATACCGCTGAACACGCTGCTAGCCTGCTCCAGCGCATCCCTCGGTTCGGGCGGCGGGGCGCAACTGCAAGCATACGCGTCTCTGGGCGTCGCCGCCTGCCACAGCCCCAGCATCATAAGAACCAAGATTACCATTCCCACACGCTTCATAATAAATCCTCCTTTTTCAAGTATAACAATTCCCGCGCCGGATTTGTTCCCCTGGTAGGGCAGACGCATCTAAACTAAGCACAATCTCAACGAGGTTAGGAACCAACTTTGTATTGTCATTCTGAACGAAGTGAAGAATCTCAGCCATCGGGTACAATGTTTGGGTATGTTCTAAATGCAAGAGAGTCCTGAACGACGAGATTCTTCACTGCGTTCAGAATGACAAAGCGTGGTGGGTTGTTGGCTCCATACTTTGTCCCTCCATTTAGATGCGTTTGCCCTCTTACCATAGAAGTTCATCCTAGACAGTACCCGCTCTGAATGGTAGACTTAACTGTGGAGCGCCATACGCTCTATTTTCGTTTTAGGCGCATATGTCAGGAGGAAATGTTGAAACGGTTATGCTTGAGCACTTTGTTGCTCGTCTTATCAGCCGCGACACTTGTCGCTTGCGGGGGAGAAGAAAGTGTGCCCAACGCACCTACCCAGGCCCCTACCACGGAGGTTCTCCCAGTGGCAACCAACACTCAACAAAGCACAGCCGGACAAGACGAGCATATCGTCGTCCAGCATATACTGATAGGCTTCAAAGATGCAGTCGGCTTCGGTGGGAATTCTCCACCTAAGGCCACCACACGCACCAAAGAGGACGCCAAAAAGCTCGCGGATGAGGTTCTGGCTAAGGTCAACTCAGGCGGAGATTTCGACAAGTTGGTGGTGGAATACACGGACGACTCGCCTCCCGGCATCTACGGCATGGCTAACAATGGGGTCACACCTCTGTCTACTTATGAGCTTGAGCGCGGTCGGCTGGTACCTGCCTTTGGCGATGTTGGCTTTGGCTTGAAGGTGGGCGAAGTCGGCATGGCGGAGTACGACCCGCAGAAAAGCCCCTTTGGCTATCACATCATCAAGCGCATTACGCCTCCTCCCCCTCCCACGCCCGAAACGAAGCCCGCGGGTGAAGATGACCGCATAAGCGTCCAGCATATACTGATAGGCTTCAAAGATGCAGTCGGCTTTGGCGGAAACGCTCCACCCAAAGCCGCCCCCCGCACCCAGGAACAGGCCAGGACATTGGCTTACGAGATCCTTGCCAAAGTGAAAGAGGGTGAGGACTTCGATGCCCTCGTCACACAATATACGGATGACTCGCCTCCCGGCATCTATGCCATGGCTAACAAGGGCGTTACCCCGGCTTCGAAAGAAGAGTCCCCTCGTAGCGGGCTGGTGCCGGCCTTTGGTGACGTTGGTTTCGCCCTCAAGCTGGGCGATATAGGGATCGCGGACTACGACCCGGTGAAAAGCCCCTTTGGCTACCACATCATCAAGCGCATTAAGTAGGCTCGCACGGAACAAAGAACACCCCTGCCGAAAATAGCGGGGGTGTTCTTATTTTGTCCAAATACCTCTATACGCTGTGCTGACGGGAGGTCACCCTCCTTTGCAGATACCCGAGGCCCAGCTCCGTGCCGAGCGCAATGAGGGCAACCGGGACAGCGCCCACTAGCAATATGTAATACTTTGCTTTACCCAGCGCAAGGCCCGTCGAGATAAAGTCACCCAGCCCTCCACCCCCTATGAGGGTTGCCAACGTCGCACTCGCGACCACCTCGACCGCCGCGATGCGGAGGCCCGCCAGTATCACAGGCATAGCGAGAGGTAATTGCACTTTGCGGAGCAGCCTCCAGGCCGACATCCCCAGCCCACGTCCCGCTTCTATAACCGCCTGGTCTACGCCGCGCATGCCCGCGTCGGTATTGATCAACAGTGGAGGCACTGCCAGCAGGGTCAGCGCGATAACCGCCGGGCGGAAGCCTATCCCCTGCGAAGGAAGCAACAGGAAAAGTACCGCGATACTAGGCAGCACGCGCACTATACCAACCGCGTTGACGATTACTCTCGCCAAAGCCCCGTAGCGGCTGATCCAGATGCCGAGAGGTAGTCCAATAATCGCACCTAAGAGGAGGGCAGTGGCGCTCAAACTAAGGTGGGTGAGTGCCTGCCCAAAGAAATCGTTGCTCGGATCAAGGGCATATTCGAGCGCCTTCTGAATAGTGTCCATCAGGCCTCTTTGGGCAAAGCAGGGTTTACGGCCATGCGTGAAGAGCGCGTCGTTCCCTTCACCCCAACCTGTCTCTCCAGCAAACGGAACAGCAGATCGGCCCCAATAGCCATGACGCCAACCGCGATCACCCCAGCGTACAGTTTCGATGGATTGTTGATGCCGTCCTTGAGTAGTTGCCCAAGTCCACCCGCCCCTATCCAGGCGGCAATCGTTGTCAGGCCGATAGTCGAGAGAGTGGCGATTCGCATTCCCGCGACAATAACCGGAAGCGCGAGGGGTACTTCTATGCGCCACAACTGCTGCCGCCCGTTCATGCCCATGCCCTGTGCCGCCTCTATCACCGAGCGGTCGACCCCGTTGAAGCCGACCATAGTGTTGCGCACCAGCACCACCAGTGAGTAAGCCACGAGCGCGATGATAGCAGGCTGCGCCCCTATCCCCGTGATCGGCACGAGGAAAGCAAACAGGGCGAAACTTGGGATTGTATAGATAACTCCCAGTACGCCCAGAACAGGGGTAGCAATTGATTGCTTCCTGCTAAGGAACAATCCAACAGGCATCGAGATGATTAGCGCGATTGAGAGAGATATTCCCACAATAGTGAGATGCTCCAGCACGCGCGGCCACACTACGTCGAAGTTGTCGAACAGGTATTGTGTGAAAACAAAGTCGCTCATGCCAATTATGCCTCAGTAATGCCTCTTGCCAGGGGACACGAACCCAACATCCTTTGTCAATCCTTCGCTGCACTAAGAATTTCGTTCATGGTGTACCAAGTTAGTATTGTCATTCTGAATACCTCACTAACAAAGATGTGTCAGATTTGACAGCGCCCGGCGAATAAATTCACGGGCTACATACAAGCGAAGTCCACCTACGTGGACTACCCTTCTCTCAGAGAGTCCGCGCAGGCGGACTTTGCTCTCTCGTAACCCGTGAATTTATTCGCCGGGCACTGCCATTCCTTAGTTAGCATGGTATTCAGAATGACAAAGTAAAGTTGGTCTATCTACCTGACATATCTTTGTTAGTGAGGTACTGAACGCAGTGAAGAATCAGTCTTGTTTCCTATGCCCCACACTCTAACGGATTCTTCACGTAGTTTACCCTCGAACGCAGTGAAGGGTTCAGAATGACAAAGGGGAGTGGGCTCGCCAACTATAATCGATGTGCAATATGCAGCCGTTATCTGGTCTGTCCCCCACTCATAGTAGCGCGTCTGATGGTATCCATGTTTACTACCCCATGCACTTTGCCTTGACCGTCGGCTATGGTGATATACTCAGCCCGGCTGCTCAACAGCAAGCCGAGGGCTTCACGCAGGCTGCTGCCGGGGGGTAAGACCGGGCCGTTTGTAGCATGAGTTTGCGGTTGTATATTACCCACAACTGTGTCGACTGTCAGCAGACTTAACCGGCGCAGCACGTCCCTTGCGCCCGTGAGGTCGGCCACAAACTCGTCGGCGGGGTTAGAGAGTATGTTGAGCGGCGTGTCATACTGCACGACTTTCCCTTGCCGTATGACCGCTATCTTATCGGCCAGCCTGATAGCCTCCTCTACATCGTGCGTGACGAAGAGGATAGTCTTGCTCACCTTGCCCTGTATATCGAGCAATTCATCTTGCAGCCTTCGCCTTGTGATGTTGTCGATGGCCGCAAAAGGCTCATCCATGAGCATGATAGAGGGGTCGGCGGCAAGGGCGCGGGCCAGGCCCACACGCTGCTGCTGCCCGCCCGAAAGCTGCATGGGATAGCGCGAGCGGTACTCGGACGGGGCTAAACCAACCATGTCGAGCAACATATCGGTGCGCTCGTCTATCTTGTGCTTGTTCCAACCGAGCATATCGGGCACGGTGGCGATGTTCTTAGCCACAGTCATATGGGGAAAGAGGCCGGTGCTCTGGATGACATAGCCGATATGCCGACGCAGGTCTGTCACCTCAAAGCTGCGAACTTCTTTCCCCTCGACAAGGATGCGCCCACTGTCGTATTCGTACAGGCGGTTGACCATCTTCAGCAGAGTAGTCTTGCCGCACCCCGACGGCCCAAGCAGCACTACAAGGCTTCCCCTCGGCACATCCAGGCTGACACCATCCACCGCCGGGTGCGTGGCAGCGGGGAAGCGCTTGGTCACATGCTCGAAAACAACCGCGCTCTGCTCAGGATTTTGGATTTTAGATTTTAGATTTTGGATTTTGATCCTGTGTGAAATCTGGGACTTGGAACGGTTAGTAGTTATCAGTTATCAGTTATCAGCCATCAGCTACAGGAAGAGCGTACTATGTCGATCACGCATCACGTTTCACGTTTCACTGACGGCTGATAGCTGATGGCTGATAGCTGAGCTACTTCACCATACCTTGCTTTTTCAGCCATTCCTTAGCAACGTCGGCGACTTCGCGCTTCTTGCCGTCGACTTCCCAGTTGAGGGCCGCTATCTCTTCGTTGGTGATCTTGGGCGAGAGCTTGTTTAACTCGTCTGCGATCTTTGGGTACATGGCGAGTACGTCGTCGCGCACAACCGGGGCCACATTGTAGGGGAGGCCATAGTTCTTCGGGTCCGCCAGCAATACAAGGTCGTTGCCCGCGATTTGGCCGTCGGTGCTGAACGCCTGGGCAATATCAACATCCTTGTTCAGGAGGGCCTGGTAGCGCAGGTTGGCTTCCATCACCTTAATCTCCTTGAATTCGCAACCGCCGTAGGTCTTCTGGAGGAGTGGTAATGCATCAGGCCTCTCTTTGAACTCAGGCACGGCGGCAAGCGTTACCTCGCCCGCCTTCTTGCAAAGGTCGTCCAGGCTTTTGATGCCGAACTTCTCCGATACTTCCTTAGAGGTGACCATCGCCTGGGTGTCGTTCATAGGCGAGGCATCAAGCCATGTAATCTTAAATTTCTCTTTGTACTGCTTCTTTACTTCGTCATACACCTGCTTCGGATCGTATATCGGGTCGGCTCCCAGGATGGCCGTGAGGCCGGTACTTGTGTACTCAGGGTATAGATCGATACCACCGTCGGCCCCACCCTTTTCGAGCGCCGCCTGGGCAACCGTCTCCGTGCCGAGGTTGAGCTTGCGCTCGACCGGAATACCGGCGTTCTCAAGCACCTGCGCGTACATCTCGCCCAATAATGCCGCTTCGGTGAACCCCTTCGAGCTTACCACTACCTTACGGTTGTTAGCGGTACCGCCCCCTGTGTCGCACGCGGATAGCACAGCAGGGATCAATACCAAGCCCGCCGCCGCCAGCATCTTTAATTTCATTCTGTTCCTCCTTTGGGATGTCATCTTTTGCCTCTTACTGTTACGCGCCCTGGCGCTTGAGGCTGTTAAGTAGTACGAGAATATCCCGTAAAGAGATGTACCCAACCAGCCATAAGGTGATTATAATTGGCTGCCTCCAGAGGGTCAAGGCCCTTCGGGAATTACGAATTACGAATTACGAATTATTTGGCTCATTCGTAATTCGTAATTAAATTAAGAAGGGCCTACCTCACGGCAGACCCTGTACGAAAGAATCAGGTTGTTGTCTAAATAAATTGAGCGCCCGTCTTGACGGCTTTTTGCAGAGCGCGATGCTGGATAACTTTGGCGTTGCCTTCTGTTATCCCTATCGCCTCGGCTGTTTCCTTGAGGGAGCAACCCTGGAGGAAGCGAAGCTCAAGCACGCGGCGGTAGTTATCCGGGAGAGTTTGCAAAACGGCCTGCACTTTGGCGATTGCCGGTTCGATCTCTTCAATATCGCCGTTCAAGCGGATAGGATCGGCGGCAAAGTGGATTGGGGCCTTCTCTTCCATCTCTTCGAGACTGGTGACGGGCCCCTTGTAGTAGTTGCGCCAGTGGTCGGTGATGGTTGTGCGAGCTACCTGATAGAGCCATGCAAGCCTGACATGCTCTTGCTGGGTAACGTCCAGAGAGTTAGCAGCCTTCATGAAGACCTGCGACACAATATCCTCGGCGTCTTCGCGGTTACCGACCTTGAAGTATACAAACTTATAAATCTGCTCTAACGAGCGGTCATATACTTCCCTTAGCGCTATCCTGCGATCCTCCGCGCTCACGGCGTCGCGCTTCTGGATGGGCGCTATAATGCTTGACTGAGGAGAAGTGGTCGTTTTGGTCCGGGTTGAAACTGCTATCATATTATTTCTCTCTGGATAATAAATTCGTGCCTATTACTCTCGCCAAACAAATAGTACTGCACCACGCCTGAGAAATACCTGAAGGGACCTATAGGCCGCCTTAAGATCGCCTTAAGGTTTTGGGATTAGGGATTGGGGATTAGTAGTGGTCGGTGGTCAGTCATCACGTTTCTAATCCCTAATCCCTCGGTTATAATAAGAAAGTGTTACCTGCCTAGTATTATTAGTAGTATTTTGAGTACGCCGCGCCATGGTGATGGTGATGGTAACCAGTTAAGCATGCGGTCGTGCCGCATGGATCGGTTTAGAGATATGCAATTTAAGACGAATATACTAATAGTGGATGACGACCCGCGCCTCTTGCGATTAGTGCGGGTAAATCTTGAAAGGGTAGGGTTCCAGGTGGCGAGCGCCACCAACGGCCCGGCGGCGCTTGACCAACTCGCTTTAGAGCCGCCCGACGCCGTTGTGCTGGACGTGACCATGCCCGGCATGGACGGATTTACCCTCACCCAGCGGATACGCGAGGTGTCGGATGTGCCTATCATTTTCTTGACCGCCCTGGGCGAACAGGCCCAGAAGGTGCGCGGCCTCGAAATCGGCGGCGATGATTACCTCACGAAGCCATTCGACCCCGACGAGTTGGTGGCTCGCATCCGCGCTCTCCTGCGTCGCTCGAACAAGGACGCTGGGGCTGATAACCAGCAGGTCCTCCACGCGGGCGATCTCGATATAGATTTCGTGCGCCACCGCGTTGAGCGCAAGGGCGAGCAGATAAAGCTCACGCCGACCGAGTACAAGGTCTTGCAGCAATTGGCTCAGCAGGCGGGCAAATTGATCCCGCACGCCGATCTTCTCTCGAAGGTCTGGGGGCCGGAATACCGCGATGAGACCGGCTATCTGTGGGTCTACATACGCGCCCTGCGCCAGAAGCTCGAAGAAGACCCGTCCAACCCACGTTATATACTTTCGGAGCCGGGGTTCGGCTACCGATTCCAGGTTCCGAAGCAGGAAGAACAAATCGTCGATAATTCGTAATTCGTAAAATGCCGCGTCTCTCATTACTCAAGCAATTTTCGATAATCAGCCTGGCGCTTTTCCTGGCTATAGGCTCCATCCTGGGCTGGGGCTTGACGCAGCATTTTGAGCGTCAAGCCATCGAGCAGCAGACCCTTGCGGTGACCCCTCTGGTGCAGCCTCTGCTTGGCGACTTCCTAAACAATGAGGACTTCCTCAAGAATGGCGCGATCGAAGACACCACGAAGCCCAATGATACTTACAGCCAGATTGAGGGCACACTCGGCCTCCTCGGTGGGTCGGGGCTAGCCCGCGTGAGAATCTGGAACAGAGAAGGCAAGGTTATCTACTCGGACTTCTACCAGCAGGTCGGCGATGTTTTCCCGGTGACCCCTGATCTCGTCACGGCGTTCGATGGCGAGACCACAGCCGAGATTTCTCCGCTTGATAAGGCTGAGAACGTAGAGGAACGTGGCTATGGGGAACTGCTGGAGATATACGCCCCACTCCGCAGGCCGGGCGTTTCGAATGAGGTCGATGCCGTCTTTGAAGGCTACTATGACATCGCCGACTTGCGCGAAAAAATAAATGTTACTAATGAGTTCTTGTGGGCGAGCATTATTACCGGCTTCCTTTTCCTTTTTGTATCGCTCTTCACGATAGTACGCAATGCCTCCCAGCGTATCTTCAGACAAAGTTATGAGAATGGCTTGCTATTGCGTGATACAGAGCGCAAAGCGGCTCGTCTGGAAGTCGTAAACGAGCTTGCGCGTTCGATCAATAGCTCTTCGCTCGACCTGACCGAAGTATTCCAAACCGCGCTGCGGGGCATCGACCGTGTGCTTGGCCCCGCCGGTATGGGTAGCACCGCGGCACGCATAACCTTGCTGGATGAGCGTGCAGGGGCAGGGGAGGTCCTCGAAGTATCGCATGGCGACCCGGAAGGCCTGGATATTTTCGACGAAATAGACGTCGATTTGAAAAAGAAACTCCTGGGTAGTGGTGATACTTTTCTATCCAGCGACACCAGGCTGAGCTCTTCTCCCGAGCTTGTTGCGCTCTCGAGGAAGGGAATGCTTTCGCTTCTCTTTTCCTATATTGGCTCGAACCAGCGTCGATTGGGCATCGTTTGTGTTGCTTCTGTCGTGCCCGGTAGCTTCAACGAAGAGGACGCATCCATCTTGAAGGGGGTGGCGGACCAGTTGGCCGTCGCTATAGAAAACAGCAGACTAATAAAAGAAACCGCCGAGACTACCGCCCTGCGCGAGACTAATCGCCTCAAAGATGAGTTCGTTTCTATGGTGTCGCACGAGCTACGCACGCCCCTGGCATCTATCAAGGGCTACTCGCGCACCCTGCTGGCCCCCGACGGGAACTGGGACGATGCTACCCGCGACGAGTTCCTTACGATTATCTCCGAAGAGAGCGACAAACTGGCAGACCTGGTAGAGAACCTGCTTGAAATGTCCCGCATCGAGGCGGGCCGCCTGCCGATCAATGCCGAGCCAATCCTGCTGAAGCGCTTCTGCAAAGAGGTCGTGGATCGCGTCTGTAACCATTACCCGGATATGGAGTTCAAGTGCGACCTTGATGACCCGCTTCCAATGGTGATGGCCGACCCCCGCCGCGTCGAACAGGTGCTTGTGAATCTACTCCAGAACGCAGCCAAGTATTCAGGTGCGCAGATCATATGCGTGAACGGCTCATATGACGGCGGGGCGCTCGTCACAATATCAGTGGAGGATAGTGGTGCAGGAATAGGAGCCGAGCATCTGCCCCACCTATTTGATAAGTTCTTCAGGGTGGAGGCAGGCCAGGGGCACAAGGAGGTCGGCACCGGCCTCGGCCTCACAATTGTGAAGGCACTGGTCGAAGCTCAGGGGGGCAAGGTATGGGTCAAAAGTGCCCCAGGCGAGGGAACGACATTCTTCTTCACGCTGCCCGTTCTTATGTTGGATGGCGCGGAGGACGGAGAAATGTGAATTACTACCCCTTCGGGAATTACGAATTACGGTTGAAACGCAAAGACGCAAAGGGATCAATAGTTCGCTACGCTCATCGCAAAGTATTTTGGAGTTAGGGATTAGGCGATATTCCCGTAATTTGTAATTCGTAATTCGTCTCACCCCTGCAACACGCTCGCATACGTGGCCGCATCCACATTACCGCCGCTCACTACACAACAGATGCGCTTCCCCTTGAACAAGTCCGGCTGCGTCAATACCGCGCCTATGGTGAGGGAGCCTGTAGGCTCGGCCTTGATGTTGGCGTAGGTGTAGAGGGTACGCAGTCCCTCTGCTATCTTCTCCTCCGGTACTTCTATTATCCTCTTGAGGCCGCCCCGCACGATTTCCCAGTTGAGGTCGCCCAGGCTGAGGGTGCGCGTGCCGTCGGCCATAGTTTGTGGCTCAAGTTCGAGTGATACCAACCGTCCCGACCGTAACGACTGCGCGGCGTCGTTACCCAGGAGTGGCTCGACCCCGATAATCTCGATGTTGGGCGCAAGCAGGTCGCGGGCGATGATGAGGCCCGATATAAGCCCACCGCCGCCGATAGGGCAAAGCACGGCATCAAGCGGGGCCTCCTCGTCGGGGCCTGCCAGTCGCTCGAATATCTCCTTGCCGAGGGTAGAGTTGCCCGCCACCACCCTGTAGTGGTCGTAGGGCGGCGCGTAGAAGGCGGCAGGGTGTTCGGCCAGCCTCTCCTGGATGGCTTGCATGCGGCTGGTGATAGCCACGTCTATTAGCTCTACCTGCCCTCCATAGGCGCGTATGGCCGCTTGTTTAGTCTTGGAGGAAGTCAGGGGCATGATCACCGTGCATTGCTTTTTGAGGAGCATGCAGGCATAGGCCACCGCTTGCCCGAAGTTGCCTGATGAAGTGGTGATTACCTCTTCTTGTGGTATCTCTGCCAGGAGGTTGTAGGCAGCGCGGAACTTGAAGCTCCCTGTCACCTGTAACGTTTCACTGGCGAGGGTTACATTTGCACCCAGAGCGCGGTCGAGCAGTAAAGTACTCTGGAATGTTGTTGGTTTCCAGGGTTTAGGCTCGGTCGCCCACACTTCTCTTACGTACCCTTCGGTTAGTTTCTCACGCATAAGGCTCTCCAATGCAAAGTTCAATGGCTGCTGTATAATACCCTAAGTTGGCGACCGCTGGCTGCCAATCTTCAGTGGGTAGTGACGAAATCCGAATATATAGGGGCATGAGCGTAGCGGGGGGCGTGTGTCCGCCCTTGCCTGGGTATCATCCTCAACAGGGTGGACACACGGGTCCGCCCCTACGGTATTGTATCTTGCAGAATGCATTGAGCGAGTTCCGACAGTTATTTCCGGTGACAAAGCAATACGCTTATCTGAACCACGCCGCCGTGTCGCCCATGTCGCAGCGTGGGCTGGATGCGCTTGCCCAGTACTGGGAGGCACAGAGCGCCATCGGCGTGATAAGCGAAGAGACATACTTCCCGGTGGTAGATCACGCCCGCGACAAAATGGCCCTCCTCATCGGGGCCGACCCGTGCGAAGTGGGCTGGGTGCAAAACACCAGTTCGGCAATGAACCTGGTCGCTAACGGCCTTGAGTGGCAGCCGGGCGACAACGTAGTAACCCTGCAAGGCGAGTTCCCCGCGAACGTATATCCGTGGCTCGGCTTGAAGCGGCTCGGTGTCGAAACGAGGCTGGTGCCGCTCAGGGATGGACGGCCCGCTTTTGAAGATATATTAGCGGCCATAGACGAGCGCACCCGATTACTTAGCGTCAGCTTCGTGGCGTTCTCGACCGGCGTGCGACACGACCTCATTGCGTTAGGTAATCTATGTCGGGAGCGCGGCATTCTGTTCAACGTGGACGCCATCCAGGGGCTTGGCGCTTTGCAATTAGATGTCCACAAGTGTGGGATTGACTTTATGGGGGCGGGCGCTCACAAATGGCTCATGGGGCCGCAAGGAGTTGGTATGATTTACGTGAGGCAGGAGAGCCTGGAGAAGTTGTGGCCTCTCACCGCGAACTGGTACAGCGTAGTCGAGCGAGATGACCACCTCAACTACGGCCATCCCTGGGTAGAGGCGGCCTCGCGCTTCGAGGGCAGCACTGTCAACGTCAGCGGCCTGGTGGCTTTTGATGCTGTACTGGGTATGATACTGGAAGCAGGTCCGGCCCGCATAGAAGCGCAAGTGCTCCACCTCACACAAAGACTAATAGACGGCCTGCAATCCAAAGGCTATGAAATAATAAGCTCGACCCTCCCCGCCGAGCGATCCGGTATAGTCTGCTTCCGAGCAAAGGGCGACCCCCTCGATCTGCTCGCCCGCGCCCAGGCCGAGAATATTATAGTGGCTGTTCGCGTCGGCGTGGTCCGCGTCTCTCCTCACTTCTACAACACCGATGAAGAGATAGACCGTATGCTGGCGATACTTTAGCCGAGGAGATATACGAGGAGATATACATTGAGCAATTTCCCGCTCCGCATAGACATCAAAGCCGCCCAGCATGACCGCGACTGGCAGAACATCCTGGCGTATTGCCGAGACACTGAGGCTGCGAACGCTTTCGAGGGCTTCTGGCTGTTCGACCACTTT
>JBDSDS010000223.1:0-3342 GCA_039920445.1 Chloroflexia bacterium | reverse complement strand
ATGCGGCCCGAACAGGGCGGACACACGGGTCCGCCCCTACATCTAACATATTCGCCAATCCCAACTCCTCGACGGGCTAGGCGCAACCCACAAAAGTGTGGTATAATAGCAAATATGTTCTATACAGAGGCGCTTGCTGGGGTCTCATTTTGACCCCTCATACCCCCAGTATAGAGATAGCATTAGCCTAGTTTCAGTGAGGGTGATGAGATGGTAGAGCGCCTGGTTTCAGCAAAAACCAAAGAGAACGAAGAAGAGATAGAGCAGTCGCTACGACCGAGGCGGCTGGCCGAATATATCTGACAGGAGAAGCTAAAGGACCATATCCAGATTATGCTGGAGGCGGCCAAGCAGCGCAACGAGGTGCTGGATCACCTGCTCTTTTATGGGCCTCCCGGCCTGGGCAAGACGACCATCAGCAACGTCATCGCCAATGAGATGCAGGTGCCGATTCGTATCACGTCCGGCCCCGCAATCGAGCGGCCCGGCGACCTTGCTTCAATCCTGACCAATCTCAAAGAAAACGAAATCCTTTTCATAGATGAGATTCACCGCCTGGCTCGCGCTGTAGAAGAAGTGCTATATCCAGCTATGGAGGATCGGGCGCTCGACGTGATGATAGGCAAAGGGCCGAGCGCGCGTTCTCTCAGGCTGAACCTGCCCCCATTCACGATTGTTGGTGCGACAACACGATTGGCTATGCTCTCTTCGCCTCTGCGCGACCGCTTCGGGGCCAGTTTCCGACTTGAGTATTACACTCAGGACGCTATGGAATTGATTATCAAAAGGTCGGCGCGCATCCTTGGCGTCACCATTGAGGAAGAGGGAGCAGTCGAAATAGGTCGCCGCAGCCGTGGCACACCCAGGGTCGCCAACCGCCTACTTCGCCGCGTGCGCGACTATGCCCAGGTTAGAGCGCAAGGCGTGATTACAGCCGATGTAGCCCATGATGCCCTCAAGCGCCTTGAGATCGACCAGCTTGGCCTTGATGACACGGACCGCCGTATCCTTCACGCTATTATCGACAAGTTCGATGGAGGGCCTGTTGGCCTGGACACCATCGCCGCCGCCACCAGCGAAGAGCGAGACGCCATTATGGATGTGTACGAGCCGTACCTGCTCCAACTAGGCTTCCTCGCCCGCACCCCACGTGGCCGTATCACCACGCGCCGCGCATACGAGCATATGGGCGTGCCATATCCAGTTCGTCTGGAAGAAATCGAAGTCGAACAGCCAAAACTCTTCTAAATGCTCTGAGAGAATGACAGGCTGTACTCCTCGTCGTACCCCCAATTATTTTAGATTTCCTCCAGGAAACGGAACGATTCGGTACTATCGTTCGTTATACTATGTAGGACAGGCCATCCCTAGTGCCTGTGGCTTGGAGTTCAAAGGAGGGCAAGACTATGAAATCATTACACAGCCTGGAGCGAAACAAGAAATCTGCTCTAGTATTATGGAGCGCACTACTCGCTGCTTCCGTCGCACTTCCCGCCATATCATTAGCTCAAACGAAGCCGGGACCGCCTCCCGCCGAAAACGCTGCATTTTCCGAAGTGTGGCAACGTGCGGACATGCCGGTCGCGCAGGGACGAGCGCAAAGGTCGTGGCTATGGGGTCCAAAGGCTCTCACCACCAAGAGCGAACCTCTTGCAGAAAGTCCTGGTGGCTCCCGGCAGGTGCAGTATTACGACAAGGCCCGCATGGAAGTGAACAATCCAGCCGCTGATCCCACCAGCCCAGGGTATGTGAGCAACGGCCTATTGGTCGTGGAGATGATAAGTGGGAGGGTGCAAGTAGGAGTGAACAGGTTTGAGCAGCGCGAGCCTGCTGCCATCCCGGTCGCGGGCGATACGCCAATAACTGCGGGACCAAGGGCTAATACACCAACCTACGCAGCATTAGCAAAACTTGCCTCGCTGGAGTCTGGCCAGAACCCGGACACCTCCCGAATCGGTAGCACTGTGAATGTAGTGATTAGCCCTGAAGGCGATCTCCTCAAGGTTGCTCCACCATTTCCAGGTAATATGCTTCCCAAGATCAAATACTATGAGCCGACCACCAAGCACAACATACCGGATGTCTTCTACGACTTCATGAACCAATCTGGCGTGGTGTACGAGAACGGGCAGTACAAGCAGGGACGGGTATTCGATTGGGTGTCTGCGATGGGCTATCCAATCACAGAGCCGTACTGGACCAGCGTTGAGATTAAGGGAAAAACTTACCCGATCATAGTGCAGGCCTTCCAGCGTAGGGTACTGACTTATAACCCCGCCAACGCCCCTGAATGGCGCGTCGAGATGGGGAATGTAGGCATGCAATACCACCAGTGGCGCTATGGCACCGCAACACCATCGAAGGACCCCACCATGTTGAGCATGAGGCCCGTTGGTGCCCCTGATATCCTCACATCAGGGCAGTATTCGGCCATCCACCAGCCTCTCTACGCAGCTATCGCGGACGAGAAGGCGTGGACCGACCTCTGGGTAAGACATACCGCCGAGCTTGACATGGTTACAAAGGTGCCGCCGGTAGACTTCAAGAGCGAGTTCGTGGTCGCTGCCTTCTGGGGCACCCAGCCGGACGGCTGCTATACGCTCAAGATTGAGTCGGTGAGCCTGAAACAAGGCGCTTTACAGGTAGTAGTGAACCGGGCACGTCGAAGCGGTGGTTGTACCATGGTTATTGTGGAACCGAACGACATGGTTCTTGTATCTCGCGCCGGATTGCCTACCGGGAAGCTCGGCGTGTCGTTCGTCGAGCCGGGAGGCAAAGAGATCGCTACAGGAGCTGTGGCGCTGCCCTAGTCGTGCCGCCCACAGCAGAGCAGTCGCCCATACTTTGAGGCAAGGGTAGCGGCAAAAGGCAAAGCCGCTACCCACCCGTAGTCGTGCGGCGTCTCCATCTCTGGAGCGCGTACTGCAAACAAATACCGAGGGCAATAAGAATTACCGTGGCTGCACGCCACCTGCCAGGCTGAACGGCTAATCTGCTGACACCGCTGCTGTCGATGACGTACACAGCGGTTGGGCGTAGCTTGCCGCCGGTAAGGTCGCCTGCTGTCTCGTTGCCCACAATTTCTCCTTCAAGGACAAGCGAAACCACCTCATCTCCCATCGAGACATAGGCCGGTGCAGAGCGTACCGTCGAGGAGTGCCGGTTCAGCATACCTATTGGAACCCCCAATAAACAGTCCCAGCTTCGTGTGAGATTACACTATAACAGAATAAGATATAGCAGGTGAGAGGCAACGCGACCTGATGCTGTAACAGCATAGGTAGGGGCACCCCTGATGGGTGCCCTGTCTGCAAACATATTCTCTACACAATCAAGGCACCC
>JBDSDS010000222.1:0-8014 GCA_039920445.1 Chloroflexia bacterium | reverse complement strand
CCACGATCTTCACGGCTAACGAACAGGGCGGACACACAGGTCCGCCCCTACAACTCTAAAGAACCTCCGCGTCTCTGCGCCCTGAGCGTAACGAACTCGGTGAACAACAAACCATAGAAATCTTGGCGGTTCCTTGGCGCTCTTGGCGTCTTGGCGGTTAAACCGGAACCTCTTCCCGCGTCACCACTCCCGACGAAGGCGCAATGCTAACATGATCCTCTCTCGCCTCCTCATGCTCGATCTCTCCCATGCCGAGCCTCTCATATAACCTCTTAAGCGGAGCGGGCGCCCACCAGTTGTACTTACCCATCAACTTCATCGTAGCGGGCACAAGCAGCATCCTCACGATGGTTGCATCAACCAGCACCGCCAGCGATAGCCCTATCCCCACCTGCTTGATCTGGCTGATCTCACCCGTAGCAAACCCCGCAAACACTATCAACAGCAGCAGCGCCGCGCTTGTGATAATGAATCCCGTCTTTTGCACGCCCATCGCAACCGACGCTGTGTTATCCCCCGTGCGGTCGTAGTGCTCCTTGATTCGGCTCAACAGAAAGACCTCGTAGTCCATCGAAAGCCCGAACGCGATAGCAAAGATAAGCACCGGCTGTGTGCCGTCTATACTCCCGATAGAGGTGAAGCCAAGTATATTGCTCAAGTTCCCATCCTGGAATATCCACACCAACGCCCCGAAACTCACCGACAGCGACAGGATATTCAGTATCACCGCCTTGAGCGGCACCACCAAACTCCCCAGCATAAGGAAGAGCAATATGAAGATGATGCCCACGATAAGCGCGAACGCAACCGGCACGCGCCCCGCTATACTGTCCAAAAAGTCGAGCACGATGGCAGGGATACCTCCTACTTGCGTGCTCATGCCTGCGGGCGGCTGTATGGCGCGTATATCCCGTACTATCTGCTTGGTGGCCTCATCCGCGGGGTCGGTGTCATATACCACTTTCACCGTGCTATAATTGCCCTTCGTATAAGCCGCTATCAGCCCCATCGCCAGCCCATCATTGAGCCTGCGCCCCTCTGCGAACAAATCGATGTAGTCCTGGTTGCTCATTTGCGGTGAGTAGTTCACCAGGCTCTCTACGCGTGTTACGCCCGGCACCTTCTCTATGGCCCGTGTATAGTCGTAGAGTGCGCTGATGCTCTGCTGAGAAGCAGCAGGGGGCATATACTCTTCCAACTTGCCGTCGCGCACCAGCGTGTCGTAGTTGTCGCCGATGCGCGCCCTGTAGTCGGCAGGCGTATAGTGTGTGCTAATTATCTGAATAGGAGTAGTCTCGTTACGGGGGAAGTCGTTCTCAAGACGCTCGCCCACAAAGCGGCTCTGACTGCTCACAGGCATAGAGCGCGTATCGGCCACCGACATCTTTACCCGCAGGAATGGCAGCCCCGCCAGCACCAGCGGTATAAGGGCTACGATCAACATAAGCCCCGCCCGTCGCATGACAAAGTTACTCCAACGATACCAGAAGCCACCATGCTCAGGTATTGCCGCAGCCACTGCCTCACGCCTGCGTCCCCTCCTGAGGAGAGACCACACCGAAGCCGAATTGACCCTATGCCCCAGAAGAGCCAGCATGGCCGGAAGTACCGTCAGCGCCGCCAGCATCGCTACGAACACCGCCGCCGCACCCCCTATACCCATGCTCCTGAGGAACATCTGCGGAAAGACCAGAAGGCTCAACAGGCTGATAGCCACCGTCAGACCGCTGAACATTACCGTGCGCCCCGCCGTCTGCATCGTCTTGACGAGCGATCCTTGCACATCACCGTCCCGTTTCGCCAATTCCTCCCGGAAGCGGCTCACCATGAACAGGCTATAGTCAATCGCCAGCCCCAGCCCCAGCATAGTAATGATATTGAGCGCGAAGATCGATATGTCGGTAACATCGCTTGTAAAGCGCAGAAGCAAGAACGCGCCCAGTATAACCACCCCACCTATAGCAAGTGGGAGAGATGCCGCCACCAGGCTGCCGAAGATAAGGACGAGCAGTATCGCCAGAATAGGGAATGTGAGGCTCTCCGCCGTCGCCAGGTCTTTCTCGACTTGTTCGGTGATCTCCTGGCTGAACGCGGGCAGGCCTCCCAGCTTTATATCCAGCAGATCGCTGGTGAGCAGAGGACGCACTCGCTCCATCGTCTCCGACTGTGCCTCCTCGTCCCCCACGAAGCCAACTACAGCGTATGTACTCGTCTTGTCGTTGGAAACAAAAGCCTGCGCGCCCGAATTATAGAAGCTCGCTATATTACCCGTGCCTTCCTGCCCCTTGACGCGCTCCAGCACCTTTTCCACTTCGGCTTTGTAACCCTCGCCGAGCGCCGGGTCTGATTGGCCGTCTATGTCAGTGCCCGACTTGGGAGAGAAAAGCACTATCAGCGCCGACTCGTCCTGCCCCAACTTCTCGTGCATGGCGGTCATGACTTGTGTCGACTCGGCATTCGGGTCGTAGAAGCCACCGTTCTTAAGCCTACTGAAAACGCTAGTACCGTACACTCCACCGGCAATTATGAGCGCAATCCCCACCAACAAAACCAACCAACGTCTCTTATATATGAACCGCCCTAGTGCTCCAAACATCGTATATCTCCTTATGAAATCCAATCTTCCTAATATCTATATGCGTGATGCGTGAAACGTGATTACTAACCCCTACATACTTCACGCTTCACGTTTTACGTTTCACCCCGCCCCATCTCCGCCAGCAGCCCCGGCCTCACCAACCACTGCTCCAGCGCGTCTACCACTGTCTCAATATAGAGAGCCTCGTCTCTACCCTCCTCGATGACAAAGCATTGGATCAACGCCTGGTTCACCATGCCGTACGCGATTACCGCCGCAGCCTTGCTATCCACTTCCCTGAAAGCGCCAGCCGCCTGGGCCTCGTCGAACATAACTTGCAAGGCGGCCTGCACCGTTCCGCCATCATGGGTGTGCCATTCTCCAACCATTTCGGGCTGCATGCCCATAAGTTGCACCATGTCGGTCTGCTGCTCGCATAGCATGAATACCGCCTCGACCAACGGCCTTGCCCTCAAGTGGTGAGGCGTAGCCTGGATTTCAGGGTGCGCCATGAACTTGAGGAACTCGTTATCCCAATCCTCTTTCACACCATAAAGCAAGTCGTTCTTGTTCTTGAAGTAGAGATAGACGGTGCCGACGGCCACGCCTGCTTTGCGCGCTACCTCGGACATGGTGGTGGTCTCGTAGCCTTTGGTGGTGAAAAGCTCACGGGCAGCGTCCATGATCAACTGGCGCTTATCTGCGTCGGCTTCTTTGCCGGGTTCGTTCCATCTTGGCTTACCGAATCCTGAAATCATAAATCTCTTCTAATTGTATTGTTACTAAAATCACGTATGAATGAACTTCATTCATACAATAGCATACTTTCACCAAATGTCAATGCTTTTTCACACAAATTGCTTTCTATTTTTGGTAAACTTATAGGTCAGGTGTAACTACATGACGTACTAAAATCATATCCGGCCTCCCAGCAGAATGCTTTGCGGCCCCCATTATTTGCCCAGTTTGTATAGTAAGCGTTGCGCTCAGGAAGGCGATAGGTTTGAGGACAATGAGAGAGACAAGAAAATCAGTATCCATATCATGGAAGCGAGCAGCAGGTGCGATGGCCGCTATGCTCGTCATCCCGATGCTCACCCCTTTTTATACTCCCCTACCTGCTGCTGCCGCTGTCCGCACGGTGGAGATGAAGGATTATAAGTTCAAGAATCCCAACACCGTGTCTGAAGGCCAATCGACGAACGTGGCGGTCGGCGATAGCGTAACATGGGTCAACTTCGACGCTGAAAGCCACAACATTGCTATCCTGGAAGGCCCTGAGCTTAACGTGTCGCCCGAGCAGAAGACCGGCGAAAAGTGGTCGATGACCTTCACCAAGCCCGGGCGCTATCACTACTACTGCGAGTTCCACCCCGCCATGGTCGGCGATGTGATAGTTGGCGGCAACTCCAGCACAGCCTCGCCGGAGCGCCTTGCCACCACCTTCAGAGAGACCTCAAAGACGATTCGCGGTAAGTTCCTGGAGTACTGGCAGAAGAACGGTGGCCTACCGCAGCAAGGCTTCCCCATCTCCGAGGAGATGCAGGAACGCTCCGATACTGACGGCAAGTTCTACACAGTTCAGTACATGGAGCGGGCCGTATTCGAGCTTCACCCTGAAGAGAAGCCCCCTTATGATGTACTCCTCTCTTTGCTAGGCAATTTCGAGTACAAGCGTAAATATCCCAACGGCGCACCAGGCCAGCAGGCCAACACCTCCCCTGGCTCTGTCCTGTTCAAGGAGACAGGTAAGCGTGTGGGCGGTAAGTTCCTGGAATACTGGCAGAAGAACGGCGGACTTGCTCAGCAGGGCTTCCCAATCTCCGAAGAATTCACAGAGAAAAGCGATCTTGACGGTAAGACCTATCGTGTCCAGTACTTTGAGCGCTCAGTATTGGAGTTCCACCCTGAGAACAAACCTCCCTATGATGTCTTACTTTCTCAATTAGGTAAGTTCCGCTACGACAAGGTCGTGGCCAAACCCTCGGCGCCTGCGGCATCAGGTATCAGGCAGATCGGCCTATCATCTGGGCCTCAGCACTACCCGCTCATGGCAGGCCCCCGCGCGGCTCCGGGCGTCAACGTCTGGATATACGATCAGGACCCCAGGCAGGTAGTCCAATGGACCGATGAGATAGGCGCGAAGTGGGTGCTGCACCAGTTATCGTGGTATCAGATAGAGTTCGAGAAGGGCAAATACAGGTGGGATAAGATAGACCGTGCTGTTGACGAGCTAAACAAGGCAGGCGTCAATATCATCCTCCACCCGGTCCATTCGCCGCCCTGGGCCTGGGGCGCGTCAGACAAGGTTACTTATCCTGTAAACCCCGCAGACTTCGGAAGCTTCATGAAGATCGCAGCCGAACGCTACAAGGGCAAGGTCGCGGCATATCAGATATGGAACGAGCCTAACCTGGCGATTGAAGCGGGTAAGTATGTGGTTGCTGCGCGTTACGCTGCCCTCCTGAAGGAAGGCTACAATGCAATCAAGTCGGTTGACCCCAGGACGATAGTCATCACTGCCGCTCTCACCCCCACAGGCGTGAACGACCCTTACAAAGCGGTAGACGATGTGACCTTCCTCAAGAGGCTGTACGCCTACAATAACGGCGAGATCAAGGGCTACTTCGATGTGCTGGGCGCGCACCCCGGCTCCAATGCCAACCCGCCCGATACCCTTGCTCCTGATAAGCCGGGACCTGGGCCGGGCTGGAACAACCACCCCAGCTTCTACTTCCGCCGCATAGAGCAAATCAGGCAGGTCATGGTCGAGAACGGTGATGCCGACAAGCAGATGTGGCTTACCGAGTTCGGTTGGGCAAGCACAGATAAGCCAGCAGTTGGCTTCGAATATGCGGCCCAAACGAGCGAGCAGGAGCAGGCCGACTACATAGGCCGCGCCTTCCGCATGGGCCGCGACCAGTACTCGTGGATGGGGCCGATGCTCATCTTCCAACTCAATATGGCGCTGCCGAACGTCACCGAAAGCCCTAATGACGAGCGTATCGCCTGGGGTCTGGTGCGCCGCGACGGCAGTAAGCGCCCTTCCTTCTTCTCCTTTCAGCAGTATGCTAAGGAGTGGGCAAGCGGTAAGTAAAAAGCAGTAGCATGGGAAGAAGGGTGCGAGCAATCGCACCCTTCTTCTATTTAAGCCTTAAAGTAGCGGCTGTAACCCGCTGCGTATGCCTGATATATAAGGATGATTCCCGTAGCACGAACGGGCCGGTCAACAACGGAAAACACAATTTCATACAAGGATGACGCTCCCTACTCACAACCGTGCCGCCCTGAGAGCAAACTATATGCGTAAGCTTCAACACTTATGTTCTTCCAGGTTCGTTCGTGCTCTATTCTCAGGGGCACTGGTGCTTACCTCCTTTCCGCTGGTGGCATTTCGCCCTCTCCCCGCTGAGCCGAGTAGTATCGAAATACGGGACTACACATTCTCCACAAACGTCCTGCGCCTGGCCGTTGGCGGCGAAGTCGCCTGGGCCAACCGGGATGACGACACCCACAATATCGCCATAGACGAGGGGCCGGAGCTTTACGTCTCGCCGGTACTGTCGAAGGGCGAGGTGGCTCGTTTCACCTTCACCCATCCCGGTACGTACCACTACTTTTGCGAGTGGCACCCTCAGATGCAGGCCCAGATAATCGTAGAAGCCGCATCGGGCGCTCCACCACCTTCTGTTCAGCCTATATTTATCACTTTCAAGGAGACAAGCAAGAGCGTCAGAGGCAAGTACCTCAACTACTGGACCGACCATGGAGGCTTAGCGCAACAGGGCTTCCCTATCTCAGAAGAGATGCAGGAACGCTCTGATATCGATGGTAAGTTCTACACCGTTCAGTATTTTGAGAGGGCTGTTTTTGAGCTTCACTCCGAAAACAAAGCACCCTACGACGTACTCCTCTCTTTGCTAGGCAACTTCGAGTACAAGCGTAAATATCCCAACGGCGCACCAGGCCAGCAGGCCAACACCTCCCCTGGCTCTGCCCTGTTCAAAGAAACAGGAAAACGAGTGGGAGGTAAGTTCCTGGAGTACTGGCAGAAGAATGGCGGACTTGCTCAGCAGGGCTTCCCAATCTCCGAAGAATTCTCTGAGAAAAGCGACCTTGACGGTAAGACCTATCGTGTCCAGTACTTTGAGCGGGCCGTATTCGAGTTCCACCCGGAGAACAAGCCACCTTATGATGTGCTGCTATCTCATCTTGGCAAGTTTCGCTATGACAAGATGTACGAAGGCAAGACTGGAGGCTCAGCATCGGGTGTAAGGCCGGTTGGCCTATCCTCGGGGCCTCAGCATTACCCATTACTTGGTGGACCACAGGCCGCGCCTGGGCTAAACGTCTGGATATACGACCAGGATCCCAAGCCTGTGATCGGCTGGGTTGGTGAGATAGGCGCGAAGTGGGTGCTGCACCAGTTATCGTGGTATCAGATAGAGTTCGAGAAGGGTAAATATAGGTGGGACAAGATAGACCGTGCTGTTGATGAGATGAGCAAGGCAGGCATCAACATCGTGTTGCACCCTGTCCATTCCCCGCTGTGGGCCTCCAAAGCCGCGCCTGGCTACCCCGACGACCCGGCGGACTTCGGCAAGTTCATGAGCATTGTGGCCGCGCGCTACAAGGGCAAGGTGGCCGGGTACCAGATATGGAACGAGCCTAATCTGCTGCGCGAGAGCGGCCAATACGTGTCCGCCTCACGCTACGCGGGCCTGCTGAAGGCTGGCTACACAGGTATAAAAGAGGTCGATCCCAATGCAGTGGTGATAGCGGGCGCGCTCACTCCCAACGGCAAAAATAATGCCTTCGAAGCGGTTGACGACGTGATCTTCCTCAAGAGGTTGTACGCCTACAACAGTGGCGAGCTAAAAGGTTACTTCGATGTGCTGGGCGCGCACCCCGGCTCAACTGCCAACCCACCCGATACGCTCTGGCCCGACAACCCCGGCCCCGGCCCCGGCTGGACCACTCATGGCAGCTTCTACTTCCGCCGCATCGAGCAGATCAGGCGGGTGATGGTCGAGAACGGCGACGCTGAAAAGCAGATATGGCTCACCGAGTTCGGGTGGATGAGTATGCAGAGACCACCGCTCGGCTTCGAGTTCGCCGCGCAGGTGACCGAGCAGGAGCAGGCGGAGTACATAGCCCGTGCCTATAGAATGAGCCGTGAGCGCTACCCTTGGATGGGGCCGATGTTCCTCTTCCAGCTCAACATGGCCTTCCCCAACGTCGCGCCCGATCCCACCGATGAACGCATAGGTTGGGGACTCCTCCGCCGCGACGGCTCGAAACGCCCATCGTTCGCCGCTGTGCAGGAGTATGCCAGGGACTACAACGGGAAGAAGTAAATTATCAAGAGGGCTTTCGAATTAGGGAGTGGTGAATTAGGCAGATGTAGGGGCGGACCCGTGTGTCCGCCCTGTTCGG
>JBDSDS010000221.1:0-3820 GCA_039920445.1 Chloroflexia bacterium | reverse complement strand
CTGGCGATCACGTTGTTCGATGACGAGGTACACCCGCTCGTGGAGGGCGGGCCGCTGACAGACCGCAAGGCGCTGCACGATAAAGTAGAGGCGATCAACGAGGCGGGCGGCACGGCGATGAGCAAGGGGCTAAGCGTTGGCCTGCAAGAAGCGATCAAGGGGCGCAACCCCGGCTCTGTGTCGCGCATCATAGTTCTCACTGATGGGCAGACCTGGGGTGACGCCGACAAGTGTAAGGACCTGGCGGGGATGGCGGGCGCGGCGGGGATACCCGTAACGGCGTTGGGAGTGGGCGCGGAAGAGGATTGGAGTATCGAGCTACTTGACGCCATGGCCTCGGCGAGCGGTGGGCACTCGGACTATATAGCCCGGCCTGAAGAGATTTCGCCTACTTTTGAGAAGACGTTGCGGGCGATGCAAGCTACCGCTTATCGGGACTTGAAGCTGACCGCGACCCTTGCGGTGGGAGTGCAGGTGCGCGCCGCTTACAGGGTAGCGCCGGTCCTATCCAAACTGTGGCCTCCGAATGAGGGCAATACAGGCACGAATGGTGCGGGCGGACAGGCGGCTTCACCTCTTACGCTGCTATTGGGGGATGTAGAGGCCACCAGCACACAAAGCCTGCTGTTTGAGGTGGTTGTGCCACCACGTAAGGCTGGACAGTACAGACTGGCCCGCCTTTTGCTTGAATATGAAACGGCGACACGTGGGAATGCCACCACAGGTAAGAAGGATGTGGCGCTCGATCTGGCGGTTGGGTTTGCGGTGGGGGAGGCGACCGGCCCCGGTGAGCCGCGAGTTATGAACAGCGTGGAGAAGGCGACGACCTTTAAGTTGCAGACCCGCGCCCTGCAAGCAAGTATGGCAGGCGATGTGGCAGGCGCCACCCGCAACCTGCGCGCTGTAGCTACGCGTCTGCTCAATATGGGTGAAACCGAGTTGGCGGAAGCCGCCGAAAAGGAAGCGCAGTCCCTAGAGCAACTAGGGCACATGACCCCGGCGGGCACGAAGAAACTGGCCTTTGATACGAGAAGACTTGGATGAACGAATTATGAGTTTTGAATTATGAATTATGAATTGAGGTGCTTTTTCATAATTCATAATTCAAAACTCATAATTCATAATTACCGAAGGTGTAAGATGGGGTGGGAGTAACTCGTTGCGTAATAGGTGATATCTAACAAGCATGACGAGTCCAGGGTCTCAATGGCGAGGACCTGACAACGATGAGTGGTATTTTACATACAGGGTTGCTACATGCGGCCTCCGATGCTACGTCCCATGTTGTAGCCCCGGCTACCGTTCTGGTGCCGATGCTGAACCTGGGTGTAGCTGATGATATGCTCCAACTTGCGGCTATACTGGCGGCAGGTTCCGGCACGCCTGATGAATCGCTGGATGCTGTGCGGCCCCATGTTGTGGTGCTCGGCATCGTGGAAGTGCCTGCGCGGGAATCGCTGACTACGGGCCTCGATATGGCTCGCTCTTACCGGGCGCTGCTAGATTTTCTGCCTACTGAAGTGCGGGTGGGCAAGCAGAATGTTCGAGTGGACCACGTAGTAAAGGTGGCGCATGATGTGCCGTCGGCGGTGGAGCAGGCGGTGCGGGACGAGAAGGCGTCACTGGTGCTCTTCTACTGGAAGGGGCACTCCCGTGAGCCTAAGCGCCACCTTTACGGCACAATCATTGATGCGGTGCTGAAGAAGCCGCCGTGTGACGTGGTGCTGGCAAGGCCCGAAGCGTGGCGTGATAGCAAGCGCATCCTCTTGCCGGTGCGCGGTGGGCCGTCGGCGGAGCGGGCGCTCAATATTGCTACCTTACTTGCAGAATATGCCCAACGTCCCCTTACGGTGATGCACAATATCGCTCCACCGGACAACGGAGAAGGAGATGCTGCTTCCACTGTGGGCGAGGAGCCTTATGCGATCTTTACGCACCATCTGCAGGAGGTAACGGCGTCGGCTTCCATCTCTATCAGCAGTGTGCTTACCAGAGAGTTGGACGCGGCTGCGGCGTTACTCAAAGAGGCGCGGCGTGACGATCTGGTAATCATGGGCATGGCTTCTTCCCCTCTGCGCGGGCACGAACTGGATACGGGAACATACCCTGTGTCGATGCGTATGTCCGGCGAGAAGGGTCCGCCGTTGCTTGTTTTGAGGACAGCCGAGCCTATAGACATCGAGCGTTATACACGGACCGCTCGCTCTCGCCATGATAGGAGAAGTAGCGGTGACATGCCGTTCGAGCATTGGTTCGTTGAGAATACCTATCATGGCGATGAGTTCAAAGATGCAAACGAGTTCCTGAAGCTGAAGCAGGCAAGCAGTCTATCGTTGAGCGTGGCGCTGCTGACGTTCAATGATGCCGAGCGTATTTACTCACTTATTACCGGCATGAAGAAGGTGCTTACAGAGATACACCCTATAGCCGACCAGATAGCGGTGATAGATGGAGGCTCAAGTGACGGCACGGTAGAGATGGCCCGCTCGTTGGGGGTGGAGGTATACGAGGCTGAGGGGTTGCTTGCCGACAGAGGCGCGCTTTACGGGCGGGGCGAGAGTTGGTGGAAGAGTCTGGCAGTGTTGCGTGGTGATTTGCTTGTTTGGCTCGATCCTCGCGCCCGCAAGTTCCACCCGAGTAGCGCGATGTCGCTGGCTGGACCTCTGTTGCGGGTGCCTTCGCTGCAATTGGTGAAGGCGTTCGGGCATGAGCATGCAGAGGGAGCGGGCAGGAAAGATGGTGGGAGCGCGCATGAAGATACGCCTTCGGAGATAAACTGGGGCGGGTCGGCAATGCCACGGCGGGAAGCCGGGATGGTATCGGGGCGGGTGCGCGTGCAGGCGCTAAGTCCGCGGGATTTATTGGGTCTCGATTCGGCGGCGCTGGCTGCTCTTCCTCCGCATACGATTTTGCAGGCGCTGTTCCCTTCACTCGCGGGCGTGATGTCGCCATTCGGGCGCGACATGGCGGGACGGCGGGAGGCTATGCTGCTGATGCCGGTTATGACCGGGGTGAACTTCGAGGTAGGGCTTTTGTTGTCAGTGGCCGCTCAGTATGGTACGCGCTCGATAGCCCAGGTGGAGTTGCGGCACGGCCTACCGACGCCCGCACCCAGACCAAGCCTGCGTAGCGCCCTGGACGTCTTACAGGTCTTGAGCACCCGGCTGGACGATAATCCCAGGATGCGTCGATTCGCGGTTGAGCTTGTAGAACGGCTCCAGCACGAGAGCGAAGGCAAAGGCCGTCCCACCGCGTCAGATAGGTCCGCGCAGGCCGTGGAAATCCGTGCTCTTGCGCCTGTGGAGCGGCCTCCGATGCGGGAAGTGATGGGGTAGATGGCCCGTTCGTGCCACAAATATGTAAGGACATAGCACGCGCCATGCCCCTACGGGTGTAAGTCCCCGACGAGTTGTGCTATTTCCCTGTCCCGTTCCATAGCCATCCTCGAAAGTTGTGCTATTTTGCTGTCCCGCTCCGAAACCATCCTCGAAAACTGTAGCCTCTCATACCAAAGTCTAGCCCAAGACAGGAATATGATCAGGAAAACGACAGAAAGGGGAATCTCACTCTTGGGGAAACCTAGTATAGTGGCGACACCCCAGAGCGCAGCAATGGCGAGGTTGAGCACGTGTGCATATGGGTATTTCAGCACTTGTTTCATCGTGTGGGAAATGTACCTCTCGCCCATGTTCGGCTTATGCTCCGAGTTCATAAGTGGACCCTCCCTTTTATCGTGATCGCACTATTATGTTGTACGTAGAGGCAGTGAGTCACGTTACATTGTAACTCACGTTACGCAAGGCGAAGGGGTAGGGGCAGG
>JBDSDS010000220.1:0-2897 GCA_039920445.1 Chloroflexia bacterium | reverse complement strand
TGGAAGACTACGAGATAGAGCTAATCCATATGTAGCTCTCTTACTTAACCTTCTGCTTTGCCCACATCTTTTGACAGCCCCTCCTTTCCACAATATACTCAGCTTCAGGCAATCATTCTTCACCTATTACAGGCTATTAAAGGGGAGGGGTAAACCATGCGCGCGTCGCGCTATTCTATATCCTATATTTCAGTCCAACGGCGACGCAGACCCGGCCATCCCGCCGGTCGGCGCTTCAGTCTGGTCGTATCGTTCGCAGTACTGCTGGTAGCCACGCTGCTCCCTGCTGAAGTCATGGGTACACCCATATACGCGCCTCAACCACCAGGCTCAGGCTTGACTCCGGTCGGCGGGCCGCTCGTCACCGGGGCAGACTACACCTTACTTGGATCGCAATTCCAGGGCGAAAGCAACGACACGACAGAAAAAAGCTTTACGAGCGACTTGGCCCTGCCTTCAGACAAGCGTGAAGCGGTCTTTACATCGAACCCCACGAAGGCCCCGCTCGATTTCACCGACCTTGCCCCCCGTTGGTCGGCAGAGACGCCTGAGCACACATCGTTATTGGTCGAGCTACGCACCGGCCCCGACGGACGCGCGTGGGACCCGTGGCAGCCCGCCGATCTTGAAGACATCATCATGGCCGAAGACCCTATAACGCAGACCTACGCCAGCATGATATCCGTGGGGCAAGAAGAGGGCAAGCGCACCCACCGGTACGTTCAAAGCCGCGTCACGCTACGCACCGACAAAGCAGGTGTAAGCCCTCTGTTTCGTGAGCTAACCTACACGTTTATCGACGCGGGGATTACGCCTAACCCGCCTCGTCCTACCATCATGATGCAAGGCACGCCGTCCGATATTCCGAAGCCGCTCATGGTTTCGCGGAAGGACTGGGGTTCACCGCAGGGTGATAGCAGCCCCAAGTGGACACCCAAGTACAAGCGTGTCACTCACATTATCATCCACCACACCGCCACGCCCAACGCCGATAAAGACTTTGCGGCCAGGGTGCGCGCCGTCTGGTATTTCCACACCAAGACACGCGGCTGGGGCGACATAGGCTACAACTATGTGATCGATCCGAATGGAGTTGTTTACGAAGGGCGAGCCGGGGGCGATGATGCAGAGGCAGGTCACGCCTACCCATTCAACGCAGGCAGCATGGGCATCGGAATGTTAGGCAATTTTATGACGGTCGCGCCCTCCGCCGCCGCGCAAGCCGCCCTGATTGATTTGATTTCGTGGAAGTCGAGCCAGAGAGGTATAGACCCCCACGGCGTCGGTTCTTTGAGCGGCTATACGAATTGTGGCGGCGTCATTACTTATGTGCGGCCAACCATCGCGGGACACAGGGACTACAAAGGCTCAGCATGCGGGCGCACATTCAACTCGTCAACCTGCCCCGGCGACCGCCTCCACAGCATGCTCCCTCAGATAAGATCGGCGGTCGTATCTGAGCAGCCGCCTTTGAGAGCAACGTTTACCGGCCATGATACTCCGGGCAATATCGATCCTGGAGCAACACTGGATGTCCATGTCTCCGTGCGTAATACAGGCTCCCAACAGTGGACGGCTCAAGGAGATGGAGCGGTAAAACTCGGTTACCTCTGGCAAACTCCAGACGGCAAATTAGTCAAGGGCGGTTGGAAAGAAATCAGGACCAGCCTGCCGCAGTACGTGTCATTTCCTGAGACTATAACTATCACCGCCAAGCTGAATGCCCCGACCGCTAGCGGCCACTATGCGCTCGACTGGGACATGATCCGTGAAGGGCAGGGCTGGTTCGGTGACGTTGGATCCCTGCCGTTGCGTGTTGACGTTGTAGTTGGCAGGAGTGTGGGCGACCGTCTCGCGCCAAAGTCAACGATCCTGCCTGTCGCCATTTACAGCAACGACACCGAGATACTTATCCGGTGGGCTGGTGAAGAAGAAGCGAAAGGCTCAGGGATAGCCTCTTATGACGTTCAATCGCGCACAATACCGAACGGACAGTGGACAGACTGGAAGACCGGCGCCGCAGACCTGCAGGCTATATTCGAGGGTCAGGATGGATACGCTTATGAGTTTCGCTCACGCGCACGAGACGCCGCCGGGAATGTGGAACCGTGGCCCGACAAGGCCGACGCATATACGACCGTCGATATAAAGCCTCCCGCTCTTGCCATTGACTTCCCCATCGACGGCACTCATGTGCAGCCCGGTACTGTGACTGTTACAGGCAAGACCGAGCCTGGCACTTTTGTCGCTGTGAATGATAAGCGGGCTGATGAAACTAACGGTATATTCACCTCGACTGTCCAGGCGGGGGGGCGCGACTTCCTCATCCATGTAAGCGCATCTGATGCGGCAGGCAATGTATCACGCCTCGAAGTTGTAGTCCAGGCCGCGCCCAAGTACAACGACGTGAAGCTCACGGATCCTGCCTCCCAGGCGGTGGAGAGCCTGAGCGACCGGGGAATAGTCAGCGGGTACCCGGACGGGTCATTCAGGCCTCTGGCAGCCTTGACGCGCGGCCAACTTGCAAAAATCCTCGTAACCACCTTTGGTTGGGGCCAGATCAAACCTATCGAGGGACGCTTCACCGACGTGACCGAGAGCAACTGGATGTATCCTTTTGTCGAAACTGCTGCGGCGCGTGGCGTGATGCGCGGCTACTCGGACGGCACGTTCCGGCCAAACAGCACTTTCACACGGGGGGAGCTAATAAAGTCGCTTGTGCAGTCGGCAGGCTGGAGTCTAAGCAAGGCAAGCTCCGGCATCATCCTCGATGTACCGGGCCGCAACCCGCTCTCGCCATACCTGGAAACGGCAAGGGTGAGGGGCATCATCGCTCCAGATGCGGAAGGTAACTTCTATCCCGACGCGCCGGCCACACGAAGCGACGTCAGCGTAGT